>CAKVMF010000037.1 GCA_934771675.1 uncultured Clostridia bacterium | reverse complement strand
AGCTTATGCTGGACACTTTGGTGAGTTTTCAAAAGAACAAGCAGTTCAAGAAATAGAAAAAAATATATAAAAAGAATAAAGAACTTTTTCATAAAAAACTCAAACCTTGCATAAATCAAAGTATGGGAAAATTTTTGAAAAAGTTTTTTACTTTGTCAATTTTGTTGATTTTTGTCGCAATTTCTACATTTTCGCTTTCAGGTTGCACAAAAAGCGAAGTTGAAAAAGTTTCAAAAGGACTAACAAATTACAATTTTGAAATTGAATACAATGATGAAACAAAACAAATTTTTGGAACAGAAAATTTGGACTATAAAAACACCACTGGAACAGAACTTGAAAACCTGTGTTTTCATCTTTATCCAAGAGCGTTTAGAAAGGGTGCAATGGTTAAGCCTTACACGCCTTTAACCATGGCAACGTGTTTTCCAAACGGCGAAAGTTTTGGAGATATTTCAATTGCAAGCGTAAAGGTTAATGGCAATGAAAAACCAATTGAAATGATTGGCGAAGATGAAGATGTTTTGTCTATAAACTTTGGGTTTAAACTTGAAGTTAATGGCAAGGTTAACATTGAGATAAAATTTGTTTTAACCATACCAAATTGCACGCATAGACTCGGCTATTTTAATGGCAACATAAACATTGGAAATTGGTATCCAATTGTTTGTGAGTTTGTTGATGGAAAATTTGACCTTTCGCCATACTATTCAACAGGCGACCCGTTCTTTTCAGATATTGCAAACTATGAAGTGAATTTTTCCTATCCATCAAAGTATGTTTTATGTTCAACTGGAACGATTGAAACAAAAACAAATGGCGAAAAAACAACAACAAAAATAAATGCAAAAGCGGTTAGAGATTTTGCCATGTGTCTTTCTGAAAATTCAAAAATCGTTTCAACAATTGTTGGCGGAACAACTATAAATTACATGGGTTATGCAACTGACAGTAACTTAGAGAAATGTTTGCAAATTTCGGCTGATGCGGTTAAGTATTTCAGCAGCACTTTTGGGGAGTATCCATATGCATCGCTTTCAGTTGTAAAAACTCCATTTATTTATGGTGGAATGGAATATCCAAACGTGGTTTATATTTCCGATTCAATTGATGATGAAATTGAATATTACAAGGTTATTGTGCATGAAATTGCTCATCAGTGGTGGTATGGAATTGTTGGAAACAACGAGGTTACAGAGTCGTGGCTGGATGAGTCTTTGGCGGAGTATTCAACAGCGCTATTTTTTGAACATAATCAAAACTACGGCGTTTCATATGATGATTTTGTTCAAAGTGCCGTTTCAAGCTATCTTTTGTATGTTGATGTGATAAAAACAATCCGTGGTGAAGTTAACACAAAAATGAACCTTAAACTTAACGAATACCAAAATGATTACGAGTATTCTTACATGGTTTATGTTAAAGGGGTTATTATGTTTGATTCACTCCGCCAAGCAGTTGGCGAGAAAAAACTAGTTCAAGGACTAAAAAAATACTATCAATCAAACAAGTTTAAAATCGCCACAAAAAATGATTTTTATTCCGCATTTAAATCAGCGTGTCACACAGACCTAGATGGATTTTTTGATGGCTACTTGAATGGCACGGCAATAATTTCTAGCATAAGTTGACAAATATTGTTTCGTTTTTAAAAATGGTGTGTTAAAATAGAATGGCTAGGAGAAAATTATGCGTATAGTAAATTTGGCATCAGGGAGCAAGGCAAATTCAACATTTGTTTGCTATGGCGAAACAAAAATATTGATTGATGTTGGGCTTGGTGAAAAAAAACTCAAAGAAGAACTTGCTGACATTGGCGAAAAACTTGAAAATATAACAGCTGTTTTGATAACACACGAGCATAGTGACCACATAAAATCACTTGAAGTTTTGGCAAAAAAGTATGACATGGATATTTTTGTTCATGAAACACTTGCTGCTGAAAAAATTATTCAAGATATACCCTTCAAAGAAGGCAAGCTTAAAACCTTTAATGAAATTACATTTTCAGTTGGAGATTTTGAAGTTACACCAATTACGCTTTCGCATGATGCTGTTGCACCAGTTGGGTTTGTTGTTAAAGTTTTTTCAAGCAAATCAAAAGTAGGCTTTATTACCGACACGGGCATTGTTACATCGGTCGCAAAAAAAGAACTTGAAGGTGCAAAAATAGTTTTTATTGAATCAAATTATGATGAAGATATGCTTTGGGGTGGAAGATATCCGCTTATTGTTAAACAACGTATTGACGGCATAAAAGGACACCTTTCAAACTCGCAGTCACTAGACTTTGCAAAATACCTGTTTGAGCATGGAACAAAATGTTTTGTTTTGTCGCATTTATCCGAAAATAACAACACTCCAGAGCTTGCATATTTAAATTATGTAAAGTTTTTTGAAAGTCAAAACTTAGTGCTTGACAAAGACGTTTTTGTTAGGCTATCATTTCAAAGTAAACACGGAAATAATTTTGTGTTAAAAGAGGAATTTAATTAATGGAAAACACACTCACAACTTTTCAAAAGAAGAAAAAGTTTGGAATTTATGAAGCTGCTTTGGCATCATTGCTCTTTATTATTTTCAACTTTGTTTTTTTAAGATTATATTATCTTTTGCCAAACAATGTTAGAGCGTCAAAACCAGTTTATTATCTTGCATCATTTTTGCTTGAAGGAATGTTTGCCCTCACTGCAATAACCATCGCAACAACAAGAAAAATAAATTTGATTGAAGCTGCTGGAATGAACAAAAAAATCAATGGAAAACTTGTTGGTCTTGGATTTTTGATTTCGCTTGTATGCTTGCTTGGTTTTGGAAGAATCACAACAACATTTTTGACATTTTTGGAAAATATCGGTTACAAATCAGTTCTTCCAAGCACAACAATTGACAACTTTTTGACATATTTGGTGTATGTTATTATTAGTTGTCTTGCACCAGCTTTTTTTGAAGAACTTCTCTTTAGGGGAGTTATTGCTTCTGGACTCAAAGAAAGGGGATTTAAAGTTGCATTGTTTGTGTCTGCAACAATCTTCACATTTATGCATGGAAACGCCGAACAAACAATCCATCAATTTATTGTTGGTTTGGTTTTAGGTTATGTGTTTATCAAATCTGGAAACTTGTGGCTCGGTGTTATCGTTCACTTTTTCAACAACTTTATTTCAGTAACAGAAATGTTCCTGTTTAACATCTTTTCAAGCACAGGTGCACAAGATGTTGTTGAAGATGTAACAACAACTCCAACAACAAACAAATGGGTTTCATTGCTCATCAGCGCAGTTGTTGCAGCAGTATTTGCATACGTTGGTTATTTGATTTTAAAAAACCTTATCAAAAAATTCTTGGATGAAAATGAAACACTTAACGGCACAAAACAAGAAATTTTGGAAAATACAAGCGAACAAGTTAATTCACATGCTGGAAGAGAAGTTGAGGCTGAAGTTAAAACTGAAGCAGTAGACGAAGCTCCAGTTGAAGTTACTGTAAAAAATGAAGAAAATCAAGAGCAAACCACAGAATCAGAAAAAACGGATTTGCAAGTTTCAAATTCGGAAAAACCTGCAGATAAACTTAAAGGATTATCAGTTCCAACACTTGTGTTTTTTACACTTTCTGCAGCGTATCTTGCATTTGATTGGGTGCTTTCACTTTTGAGCGGTTTTGGTTTGTTTTAATGGATTATAAATCTCTTCAAAAAAAGATAAAAAATTATGCAAAAAAATATAGAGTAAAAATTATTGGTAAATCGTTTTTTAAACGAAATATCTTTGCAGTTGAAAAAATTGTTAACAGCAGTTTTCCGACTGCAATTTTTTTATGCTCAATTCACGCAAGGGAAAATATCGCAACAGACTTGGTTTGCAAAATGATTGATAATGGTCTGTTTGAAAATATAAAAGATTTCAATCTCTCATTTATTTTGATGGCAAATCCTGACGGCGTTGAGTTGTCAAAAAATGGAATTAATTCTGCTCCAAAAAAATACAGAAAATCACTTGAAGAAATCAATCATAAAAGCTTGGATTTTTCACTTTGGAAGGCAAACGGCAGGGGCGTTGATTTAAACAATAATTTCAATGCAAATTTTGGAACAAATGTGGGCTCGTATTTTCCGTCATCATCTGGCTATGTTGGAACTAAACCAGAAAGCGAGCCTGAAACAAAGGCGATTTTGCGTTACACAAAAAGTTTAAAAACATTTTTAACAATTTCATTTCACACCAAAGGCGAAGAAATCTACTTTAACTTTTTTCAAAAAGGTTGGAGATTAAAACGAGATAAAATGATTGCTGAAAAATTTGCCAAGTCAACGGGTTATGTTATAAAAAATCCCGAAAGGTCTAGCTCGGGGGGTTACAAAGATTTTTGCGTTCAAAAACTAAAAATTCCAGCACTAACAATAGAACTTGGCGATGATAATTTGACTCATCCACTTGGAGAAAATTCGCTGCCTGAAATTTTTGAAAAGAATAAAAATGTTGCAAATGATTTAATTTTTTCCTATAATGTATTCAAGGAATTTGAAGAAAAATATGGCATATGATGAAAAATTTATGAAAAAGGCAATTGCGCTTGCAAAAAAAGCAGAGCTTCTTGATGAAGTTCCGGTTGGAGCCGTTATTGTTAAGGATGGAAAAGTTCTTTCATCTGCGTTTAACAAACGTGAGTCAAGTGGGGACGCAACTGCCCATGCTGAAATTTTGGCAATACAAAAAGCTTGCAAAAAAATTAAAGATTTCAGGCTGCTTGACTGTGAAATGTATGTTTCGCTTGAACCTTGTGTTATGTGCACGGGTGCAATTTTAAATGCAAGAATAAAAACAGTTTATTTTGGTGCAAAAATAACAAATGGCTCAATATCCGCCGAAGAGCTTTCAAAACTTGCAGAGCTTAACCATAAAACAGAATTTTTGGGCGGATACCTTGAAGAAGAATGTTCAAGCATAGTTTCAAATTATTTTAGGCAAAAGAGAACAAAAAAGTAAGCGTGTTTGTCCATTCAATTGACAAAAATAAAACAAAATTATAAACTTTTGGTATGGAAACAATAGAAGAAGTAAAAACAGATAAAATTATTATTAATTTTCAACCTGAATTTGTTGAAAATGAAACAGAAAAAATTTCTGCACAATATTTTGTTTTGTGCGAAAACAGTGATGAGATAAATGATGAAATTTATGCTCATAAAATTTTGGGTGTTTCAATTTTGGACTGGGTTCAAAGAGCGTGTGAAAGCAGACCGCTTGTTTTGAATCTAAATGAAGAGCAGAGCATTATTGAACAGATAAGACCATATCTTAATGGTTCAAAATATTCGGTTGTGCTTTATGGAAACACTCCGCTCGTAACAAAACAGCACTTAAATGACCTTTTGGGTTTTGTTGAAAGAAAACACTTGAGTGTTTGCAAACTTGAAAAAGGCTATGTTTTCAAAAATGAATTTATTTCACGTATGGACGAGTTCTTTTCAACCGACACTTATGATTTTTCTGCGGATGACTTTTTTGAAGTTAAAAATATGCTTGATGCAAAAGCAGCAGCAGATGTTTTAAAAACTAGACTTCTTGAATTTTACATGAAAAATGGTGTAAATTTTGAAAATAGTGAAACAATTTTTGTTGATGCGCTTTCTGAAATTGCTTATATGGCAAATATTTCTTCTGGCGCAAATATTTCTGGCGGTTCAAAGATTGGAACTAATGCAAAAATTGGTGCAAATGCTGTGATAACAAATTCAAAAATTGGCGATGACGTTATTATTGGTGCAAATGCTGTTATTGAGGGTTCAATCATCAAAAGCGGTGCAAAAATTGCTAGCTGCACAACCATAAAGGGAAGTGTTGTTGGTGAAAATGTTACCGTTGATGTTGGATCAAAAATTGTTGCAAGTGCGATCCAAGCAGATTCATCTGTTGGTGCTTGCAGTTCTGTTTTAAATTCAAAAGTTGAAGAATCGGTTTCAATTGGTAGCGGCGTGATTGTTTTGAAAAGCAAGCTTGAAACTGAAACAAAAATAGATGACGGAGCAAAAATTGTTTGCAATCAAAGCAAATAATGTGGGAGAAAATATGAAACTTGTTGTTGGACTTGGAAATATAGGAAAAGAATATGAACACACAAACCACAATGCAGGGTTTGAAGTGCTTGATTTGGTTTCAAAAAAATTGGGACTGAATTTCAACAAACGTGGCTGCGATGCAGACTATGCAGAGTATAACAATGGCGGTGAAAAGTTTATTTTTGCTATGCCTAGAACATATATGAATGAGAGCGGAAAGTCTGTGAAAAGTTTCCTTTCAAAATTCAAACTAAAAATTGAAGATGTTTTGGTTATTGTTGATGATATTGACCTTGAACCGGGAAAAATTAGAATAAGAAAGAGCGGTTCAGCAGGAACTCACAATGGTTTAAAAAGCATTATTCGTGAAACTGGCGAAACAAACTTTTGCCGAATTAGAATCGGCATTGGTTCAAAAAATGAAAAACAAGATTTGGCAGACTTTGTGCTTTCAAAAATGCGAATGACTGATGCTCAAAAACATGGGCTTGAAAAGGGAGCAGAAGCAGTTTTGAGCTATGTTGACGGCGAAAGCTTTGATCAAATTATGACAAAATTTAATGGTGATGCGGAGAAAAATGGAGAACATTAATTTTTTCGATTTTGAAAATATTAACAGTGATTTCAAAAAATTGAAAAATGAAATTGAGCAGAATAACAACTGCTCAATTTTTGGTGTTCAAAATTCTTTGCGTCCAGCACTAGTTTCAAGTTTTAACAAAAAGATTTTGTATTTAACAGCCGATTCGGTTGTTGCAAAAAATGTTGCCGAACAATTTCAAATGATGGGCAAGTCCGTTATTGACTTTGAACCAGTGCATGACACTTTTATTTACAAGCGAGCTCAAAGTTCGGACAATTTTGTTCAAAGAGCATGCTCACTTTTTAAAATTTTAGAAAAAGACTTCGATGTTGTTGTTTGTCCAATTGAATCTCTTTGGGCATTTTTGCCATCTGTTTCTGATTTTAAGTCGCATATTTTGAAGCTAAAAAAAGGTCAAACAATCATTCCTGAAACCTTGGAGAGAATCTTGGTTGAAGCGGGTTACAAAAGGGAAGACATGGTTGGGCAAATGGGAACTTTTTCAAGACGTGGCGAAGTTTTTGATATTTTTCCAATCAACTCAAACATTCCTTACAGAATTGATTTTTTTGACACAGAAATTGAAACAATCAAGGTTTTTGATATTCAAACCCAACGTGGAACAAAGGAAGTTCAGGGTGTGAAGGTCTGCCCAAACACAGACTTGTTTTTAACAAATGATGAAATTGACAAACTTATTTTTGAGCTTGACAAAATTAAAAACAAACAGGGATTAGATGCATCGCTTCAAACAATTTTTAATGCTGAAGTTGATGAAATTATTTCAAGATTGACTCTAAAAGACCGCAGTTTTGGGCTCGACTGTTTGCTTTCATTTTTGGATGATTTTAGATGTTCAATTTTTGATTATTTTGCAGAATCAAAGCAGGAAGTTTTGGTTGTTATTGATGAGTGCAAGCAGGTTTATGATTCGCTTTCAAGCGGCATAAAAGAAGTGATGTTGCGAATCAAAGAGCTTAAAGATTCAAACTCGCTTTTGGCTGGAAACAGACCTTGTGTTTTTGAAGAAAAAACCGTGTTTGAACAAATAAAATCAACCACAGCACTTGCATTTTTAAAGATAACAAATGCAAACAAATTTTTTGAAAGCAAGGCAGTCTTCAATTTCAAAACCAGCGTTGTTTCGAGATACACTCACAATCTTAAAGAGTTTTCAGTGGATGCAAGAGCATATAAGTTAAAGGGTTATTCAATTTTTGTTTTTGCATCAAATGAAGAGCAGGCGACTCACATAAAAAACATCCTTTCATCACACGATTTAGCTTTTGAAATAAGTGATGATTTTTCCATTTCAACAAAAGGCTGTTTTGTTTCAACAAAAGGCTATGCAAATGGCTTTATTTTGCCAGATGACAAGATTATGGTTATTGGAACCTATGACCTTTTTGCAAAAACAAGACGAGAGAGCAAACTCAAAGCGTCAAGGGAAAATGTTTTCTCTGTTCCAAAGGTAGGGGACTATGTTGTTCATCATGTTCATGGTGTTGGCGTGTGCGAAGGCGTAACTCAACTTTCTGGCAATCTTGGGACTCAAGACTATGTTGTTATCAGATATGATGGCGGCGACAGACTTTATGTTCCAACATCTCATATGGATATGCTTGACCGTTTTTCAGGTGCAGATGCTCCAAAAAGGCTCAGCAAGATTGGTGGACAAGACTTTTCAGCTGTTAAAAACAAGGTTCGTGAGTCAATCAAAAAACTTGCTTTTAATTTGATTGAACTTTATGCAAAACGTGAAAAAATTCAAGGCCATGCGTTCTCGCAGGACACGGATTTGCAACGTGAATTTGAAAATGCATTTCCTTACACAGAAACTGAAGATCAACTTTCATCAACTGAAGAAATCAAAAAAGATATGGAAAAGCCAAAGGTTATGGACAGGCTGCTTTGCGGCGATGTTGGCTTTGGAAAAACCGAGGTTGCGCTCAGAGCAATCTTTAAAGCCATTATGGATGGAAAGCAGGTTGCGTTTGTTGCCCCAACAACAATTTTGTCCGAGCAGCATTAC
>CAKVMF010000036.1 GCA_934771675.1 uncultured Clostridia bacterium | reverse complement strand
GACAGTCATGTACTACTTTGTACACTCCTGCCTAGAATTTTTTTTGAGCCTTGTTACTTAACTATTTTTTGCCGTTTTTCGTATGATAACCCGTGCCTGGGGATTTTTTTCTATTCCTTCTTTCTTGCTCAATTTTTGCCGTTTTTCGTATGATAACTCGTGCCTGGGGGATTTTTCTATTTCTTCTTTGAAAAAAATTTGTTTTTTAAATTATGGACTAATTTTGATATTTATTGTATATTATTTTTATGGAAAAATTAAGTGAAAAATTACCAAAAGAATTTTTAGTCGGCATAAAGGAACAACTTGGTGCTGATTATGAAAAGTATATTGATGCGATGAATCAGCCGGCGGTTCGTGGGCTCAGAGTAAACACAAACAAAATAAGCATTGAAAAATTCAAAGAGATTTTTGACCAGTCATTAAAAAGTATTCCATTTTCTAGCAATGGATTTTTGCTTGAAAGTGATGAAAAGTTGGGGAACAGTCCGCTTCACTTGTCTGGGGCGTTTTATCTTCAAGAGCCATCAAGCATGCTTGCGGTTTGTTCAAGCGGGCTTGAACATGAAACACGAGATGTTAAAGTTTTAGATTTATGTGCTGCTCCTGGTGGAAAAACTAGCCAGATTGCAAACATGATTTCAAGTGGGTCGCTTTTAGTTTCAAACGAAATTGTTTCGTCAAGAGCGTCAGTTTTGTTTTCAAATGTTGAAAGACAAGGTTTTAAAAATGTTGTTGTAACCAATGAAAAACCTGAAAATTTGGAATGTTTTGAAGGCTTTTTTGATTATGTTTTTGTTGATGCTCCTTGTTCTGGTGAAGGGATGTTTAGAAAAAATCCTGAAACTATTGATGAGTGGAGCAAAGAAAATGTTTTGATGTGTGCAGAACGTCAAAAACAAATTTTGGATATTGCTCAAAAGCTTGTTGCTTCAAACGGAAAACTTATCTATTCAACATGCACGTTTTCCAGAAATGAAGATGAAGATATTGTTGATTGGTTCACTGAAAATTACAACTTTAAACTTGTTGATGTTCCGTCTAGTGTGAAAAATGAAACATTGCCAGCAAAAACAAGAGAAAATTCTAGTTTCGCACGAAAATTTTTGCCGTTTGTTTCAAGTGGTGAAGGTCAGTTTGTTGCTGTTTTTGAAAATTTGGACGACGACAGAACTCTAGCTATTCACACAAAAAAGCATTTCCGTTCAATTGAAAGAGCTGGAAGAATGAAAAGGAAGCCTTTTGATGATTTTGCAAAGCAAAACATAAATGGCGAAATTCTTGGAACAATTTATGAAGTGGGGGACAATTTGTTTCTTGCACCTGAATTGTTTTCATCTGATCTTCAAACCGCTTTTGATTCGCTTAAGTTTTTAACTATTGGAACAAAACTTGGAAGTGTTTCAAATGAAAGATTTGAGCCAAACCACAGTTTGTTTATGGCTTTTGGCGAGAGTTTCAAGCAAAAAATTGAGCTTAATGATAGTGATGTAAAAAAATATCTTCATGGTGAAGAACTTGTTTGTGAAAATGCAAACAAAGGCTATGGAGTTGTAACAAAAAACGGTCTTGTTTTAGGCGGTGTTAAAATTGTGGGTAACAGACTTAAAAATATGTATCCAAAGGGGCTTAGAATTTAATGAAAAAATGGACGTTAATAACCGGTGCTTGCGGTGGGCTTGGCAAGTCGTTTGTTGAAGCGGTTGCGGGCGAATCAAACCTTGTTTTGACAGGCACAAGTGAAAAAAGACTAAAAGATTTTGCAAGCGAACTTGAAAAGAAATTCACCGAAACCAAAATTGAAACTTTTGTTCTGAATTTGGCTAGCAAAGAAAACAGGGAAGAATTGCTTCCTTTTTTGAGCCAAAAGGAAATAACAATTGACAGACTCATAAACAATGCTGGTGTAATTATTGAAGGTGACCTTGAAAGGTTTTCAGATGATGAAATTGCAAATGCAATTGAAGTTAATTGTATCGGAACGCTTGATATAACAAAAAAATTGCTCAGAGTGCGTGACAAATCAAAGTTGTTTGAAGTTTTGACTGTGTCAAGTGAAGCAAGTTTTCAGCCTATTCCGCACATGGCGGTTTATGCTGCAACAAAATCGTTTTTGCTTTCAATGATGACGGCACTTTCTGTTGAGTATGAAAAACAAAATGTTGTGATAACAACAACTTGCCCAAGCGGTATGGCAACGACACAAGCCATGAAAGACTCAATAGAGTCAATGGGGGTTAATGGAAAGCTTACAACTCTTCCAACTGAAGACGTTGCAAAAATTTCACTCAGGGCATTAAAAAAGCGTAAAAGAATAGTGATTCCTGGAAGATTTAACCGCTTTGTTGAGATGGTTAGCCGTCCATTTACTCAATCTTATTTAGCAAAAAAAACAGGCAGAATATGGGAAAAATCCCAGCATAAGCGACATTTTTGATATGATTTCATAATTTTTTTAAAAATAGGGTTGACAAAAAGTGTTATATAATTATAATTAATGCTATGAAACAGATAACAACAAACGAAAGCAACTTATTTTCAAGAAATATTGTTGAACTAAAACTTATTTCAGACAGAATTGCCGAAGGAAAAGGGGAAAATGCTGGAATTTTCAGCAACACTTACCAAATCCTTTACATTTTGGACAGAAAAGAAAAAGTTACTCCAAAAGAACTTATTGCTGAACTTAACATTGCAAAGAGTAACCTTGCAATTTTGGCAAAAAAAATGATTAAAGATGGTCAAATTGAAAGCCATAAAGACAAGCAAAACAAGAGAGAAATTTTCTACAACATCACTGAAGTAGGAAAAGAAATGCTTCAACAAAAACTCGATAATATTGATACCGTTTGTGAGGGAGACACAAAAAAGGTTACAAATATCATCATTAGAGCCGTTGAAGAACTCAAAAAACTTGAAAATAAATCAGCTTCACAAAAAAAGAGAAAAACAAATGCAAAATAGCATTTGTTTTTTGTTTGGTTGTTTTCAATTTATATAAAACAAAAGCCCCACCAGTTAGTGGTGGGGTGTTTTTATTTTTCAGAGTATGATCTGCTTTCGCCGAACATTGATAGCCCATAAATTTGCCATCTGAATGTTGAAAGCTCACCATTTTCAGTTGTAAGTGTTCCATAAACAGAGTCCAAAATATCAATGGTTATGGTCGTTGTTTGTGGGTTTGCAACAACTTTGTTTATTGGAATTGTGCAAATAAATGCACCTTTTGCTGATTTTGTTTTAAATGAGTGTGATGAAGTGATTTCAGCAGGTTCAATTTTTGAGTGGTCTTCTTTCAAATATTCGCTTTCATCAACGAGATTTGTCATTTTGAAATTGATGATGAGTTCTTCAAGAGTTTTTTCGTTTGTGAAGATATAAAACTCAATTTTTTCAATATACATTTTATAGAGCCATGTTCCATCAGCTGTTAGAGTGAAACTTGTGTAGCTGTCATAGTTTGAATCGTTAGGTTTGTTTGAAGTTAGTGAAGTTAAATCAATGTTTTTTTTGCTGGTGCTTTTGTAGGTTGTAACTTCAACTTTGCTTTCAAAATACCTTTCAAAATTAACTTTTTGCAGTGATCTTCCTGAACAACTGCAAAGAGCAATTATTGGAACAATGAGCAGCAGGGTAAGTGCATTTTTAAAAAAATTTTTCATAGTTTTTCCTTGTGTTAGGCTTGTTTAATTTTTAACCAAATAGATTCCCAAAGGTTTTTTCCATATGGAACCAAAAGTTTAACTGAACCTTCAATATCGTTGTAAGCAACCGCTCCAAAATATCTGCTGTCTTGCGAATTGTTGCGGTTGTCGCCCATAACGTAGTATGAATTTTCAGGAACAGTGTAGGTTGATTCTTGGTTTAACACCAACTCTCTCAAAATCTTTGGAACATAAAGCAAATGTGACAAATCAGTCGAAAAATACATTTCTTCTTTTATGAATGAATCATCATGGTTTGTGTTTTTTCCGTTTTCGTCCAAAACTTCAATGTAGTAATAAACTCTTGATTCGTTTAAATCATAACGAGATTTTTTGAAAACAATTGTTTGCTTTGGAAGGGCAATAACACGTTTGATTATGTAATCAATTTCTTCGGTGTTAGACTCAACGTAATTTGTGTTTTTCACAATAACAATATCGTTTGTTTTGTATGAATTGTTTTTTGAGTAATAAACAATATCGCTGTGCTCTTCGTCGTTCTCGCCAGTTATGTATTCATTTTGGTTGATTGTTGGTTGCATGCTTGTTCCAACAACCCTTATTGGTGTTAAAAGAATTTGAAAAACAAATGTTATGCACAAAAACATAACACCAAAAACCGCCAAAAATGTAAACAGTCCACTTTCAATGTAACTTTTATATTTTTTTGACTCGTTTGGAGATTTTAAATCAGTGGCTGAATCGTTTTCAAGTTGTGATTCAACTTCATTAATATCTTGGTTTTCAATTTCCATACAATATTATATTATACCATTTTGATTATTTAATCAATAATTTTTATATTTTTGCCGTCAAAAGAAATGTCAAAAAAACAAAAGTTTGAAATAATTGTGGCAATTGGTCAAGTTTTGTGTTATAATAGACCCATGAACAATTTATATTATGCAACTTTTGAGCGTGGAATTAAAGATGCGGTCAAAATGTTTATTTCAAAAACAGATAAAAATTCGAGAGTAAAAAAGCTGAATGATGATTCGGTTTTATTTTTTGGTGGCGAAAATTTCAAGCAAAACGGTGGATTATTTAAATCAATCTATGTCGTTTTAGACAGCGTAAAAAAAACTGGAGCAGGGGCTGTGAATGCCGAAATGAAACATATTTTGGAAAGAAAAGATTTGAAAATCTTTTTCCCAAAAGAAATTTCAAGCTTCAAGTTTGTTGTTTCAAGTGAATATGAAAATTCAAATGTTGATGCAAAGCTCAAAGCCGCAACTGAAATTGCCTTGCGAAGAATAACAAAAAGAACAATCAGCTTCAATGCTTCAAATGCTGAGCTTGCAATTTTGGCAAAAAAAGATGGTGATGTTTTGTTTATGAAAAGGGTATATCTTCCAGCAGACTTAACAAAGTTTGAAAAATCTGGCGAACTTTCATATGATATGGCATTTTTGATGAACTTTTTGTCAGAGCCTTGCACAAGCGAAACAGTTGTTGACCCATTTGCTGAAAGTGGAAAACTTTGCTATATTCGAGCACTTTGTTTCAAAAAGGCAACAGTTATTGCAGCGTGCGCTGATGAAGAAAATTTGGATGCTTTAAAAAAACAAGCAAAACACTTGAAAGATAAACATTTTTCAGTTATGAACTATGATTTTTTGGATGAAAAATTCCCAATTCGTTATATTGACAAGGTTGTTGCAATAGTTCCTGAATATGTAAATTTTGCAAACTATTCAACAAACGAACTTGCAAAGGGTATGTTTGAAAAGGTTGCAGCACTCAATGTTAAAATTGTTGTAGTTTTGTCTGCAAGGGGAATGAATGTTTCAAGATTTGCGGGCGAAAAATATGAAGAAGTTTTATCTCTTCAAACTCAAAAATATGAGATTTCAAAATTCGTTTTGATAAAATAGAAAATTTATAAAAATAAAAAATAGAGCGGTTTGCTCTATTTTTTTGTTGTTTGATTTTCTGTTTCTTTTGCTGTTTTTTCTTCTTTTTGCTTGTTGACCATGTCTTGACGATTTTTCATGTAAAGATACTTTTTTTGCATAGACTTTGCTTGGCTTAAAATTATTATTAAATCAATAATGATAGCAACAACAAAAACAATCAGCATAATGTAAAAATAATGGAAAAAAGACGAAACAATTGAGAGTAAAAACAATATAAATCCTGTTGCAAAAATTACATCTCTAGCCAAAAAGTGCATTTGTTTCCAAATAAATTCTGTTTCAAGAGTTGATTTTGTTCGTATTCCAAGCTTTGATGCGTAGGCAATGTGTTTTATTTTTATGCCGTAAATCATCATCATAACTGAAAGGGGAATAAACAAGAATGTTGAGAGCGGAATTTCAATAAGTTCGCCAATTGCAAATGAAGACTTGAGTGAAAAACAGCTGTAAAGTAGCATATTTTCATAAAGTGAAAGCACAAATATTGCTTTGAAAATTTTTGATAGTTTGGCATTTTTTGTGAATATGCCAGAAAGTGCAATAGCGGTTGGAATTATCACGCAGAGAAGCATCAGCCACTTTGTTCCAAGAGTGAAGACATTTTCACTAAAATCAACCAATGTTGGAATTTGATTTGGAAATGCAAAGATTGTGAGCAAAATTCCAGCTAAAGCATTGATTATTGCAAAAAAGATAATGTAAAAATTATTTTTTTGATTAGTCATTTTTTGTTCCTAAAGTTGTTTTTAAGATTTTGAAAGTTTTTTCAGATGGATTGATTTCAGCATCTGCATCATATGGCAAAATTGCGTGTGGGAAGCCGTGCCCAAAGTTTGCGTTCAAAACGAGTGGAAAGTCAAATTCTGAAAGTTCTTCAAGCAAAACTTGTTTGTATTCATCGTAAAAAGCATTGTCCATAGGTTTGCCAACAATCATGCCTGAAATAACTGAAAATACGCCTTTTTCTTTCAAGGTTTTGATGATACCTCTAAAAGTTTTAGGAGCGATTTTTATGTTTGCGGTTTCAATGAACATGATTTTATCTTTCCATTCGTCAAGAGTAGGGAAGATGTCATACTTTTTTATTATTTCCACTTTTTTGCGGAATTCGTCACTTGTTTGGTCTTCATCATAAAAGTAGCCAGCAAGTTCGCCCAAAACTTCAATGCATCCACCAAGAAGTTTTCCTTGAACAGTTTTTGTGCTTTTCAAAAACTCATAGCCGGTGTTTTTGTGGCTTATGCGTTTTGTTCCGACAGCGTTTGCACTAAAATCAGAGCGTTCTTCAAACCAAAACTCTGCTGGTTCAATTTCATAGCTTTCTTTTGAGCCAAAGAATAAATTGAAGTATTTTTTTGAATACTCAAGCATATCATCTTCAAATTCTGCAAGGTCAGTCAAAAAAGATTGACCATAAAAGGTTGGAAGCCCAAGCTTATGCAAAATCAAATGATGGTTTGTTGTGTCAGAGTAGCCAAGAAAGATTTTTGGATTGTTTTTAACTGCTTTTTCTAGCCTTTCATTTCCAACAAGGTAAGGGAAAGTTTTGTATGCGTCTTCGCCGCCAATTGCACAAATTATTGCTTTTATTTCCTTATTTTCAAAGGATTCAATCAAATCGTCAGCTCTTTTTTCTGGGTGGTTTGAAATGTAGTCGAGTCCTTTCAAACTGTTTGGCATGAAAACTGGAACAAGTCCAAATTCTTCAAGTCTTTTCACACCAAGATCATATTCATGCTTAACAAATGTTTCACCTAAAATTCCGCTAGACAAGCTTACGATTGCGACTTTGTCCATTGGTTTTAATGTTTCTATCATATTTTTCTCCTATAGTGATATTTTAGCATAAAAAAATGATTAAGTAAAATGCACATAAAAAATATTTTTAGTTATAAATATATAATTTTCATAAAGGTCTTGAAATCCTTGTTAAAGTGTGGTAAAATAATAATGCTAGAAGTTCACATAAAGGGAAAAAATTATGGAAAATAAAGATATTCTTTACTCAGAACTTGCAAATATTGACGAAAATAATCAATGTTTTGACGCTATCAATAGATATTTAAACTCAAATGATGAAGGTGTTCCAACAGTTGGCACTGTCAAAGCATTTATGAACAAAACAAAATTTAAAGATATGCCATTTGATCTTCAAAGAAAATTGATGATTATGTTTGATTACAGGCAAACTGTTTCATCAAGTGTTCTTGAAAAGGAAATCAACTTGTATCTTGACATGATTAGCGACAAAAAGTGCAATCTTGAAAATTTTGCGGAGTATATAAAATTTATTGAGTATATTTATAACGATGATGTCACAAAAATGACTAATGATAGACTTTTTGTGCTCATCAATTCCGTTAAACTCAAGAAAAATTCAAAAGTTAAAAAATCTGAAGCTATGCAAAACTTTGAGAAAAATCTTGGAGCTTTGTATGAGCGAAATATTGACTTGATGTCAAATGAACGTTTGGCAGCACTCATCAAATATGTTGCCGATTTTGACTACAAAGACCTTCCAGCAGAAATGAAGACTTTTGTTAAAGAGTTGTTTAAAAGATGTGCAGTTAATGCCGAAACTAGAGATAACAACCGCAATATGCTTCAAACACGTTATTGGTTTGGTAGAGATAGATATCAAATTTCAAACTATTTTAGCCAATTCAACAAAGGCTTCTTTGGTCTTGATATGTATGATAACAACTATTTTGATAAACCAGCAAAAAACCTTCCATACAAATACATGGTTAAGTATGCTGATGTGCAATACGCATTTATGAACAACATGATTGCACTTTCAAAAAAATATCATATGAGTGTTCCAGATCTTTTTGAGTCAAGTCCTGGCTATGTTCATAGAATGGCAACAAAAATTGCTGAAAATGAAAATGTTCCAAGATTCCCAGATTTCAATACAGAGAACTTGAACTACACTGCAAACACCAATCCTGCCACAATCTTTTATTTGAGAGAGCAAAGGGAATATAAGAAGAAAATTTTGCCAAAGATGTCAAAGTGTTTTGCATCAATGGTTAAGTATTATGCTCAAGAAGCAGGCCGTGCAA
>CAKVMF010000035.1 GCA_934771675.1 uncultured Clostridia bacterium | reverse complement strand
AAGAGAAATTTCAGGAACAAGCATAATGCCCGTCTTTCCCTCATCCAATACTTTTTGCATGCAATGCATATAAACTTCTGTTTTTCCGCTTCCAGTTACGCCATGAAGCAAAAAGATATTCTTTTCAGTTGTGATACGTTCAACAACGCTTGCCTGCGTTTCGGTTAGTGTGATTTTGTCAGCACGTTTTTCAGAATCAACAGACTTGTAAGGCGTGCGTCTTGCAACTTCATCACGAGTTTTTATTACACCATCGTCAATAAGTTTTTTGATTGATGACGGATTAAATTTTTTGTTAAGTTCAGTTTGAGATTCATTGCCTTTTTCAAGCAAGTAGTTTATTGCACCGATAAGGCTTGTTGCATTCTTTCGAACTGATGACAAATATAGTTTTGCGTTGTTGTCATCTTCAATATAGCAAATGGTTCTTATCAGTTCACGAACTTTGCCATTACGCATTTCGCTTGGAAGAAATAGTCTTAATGCGTCGCACATCCCCGTGTGGAATTTTTTGTGCATAAACTTTGCAAGTTCAAGTTGGTCAGGATTGATGACGGGTATCTTGTCAATTGCTGAAATGATTGATTTTAGTTTTGATTGGTCGTAGTCCGTTGAATCGGCTATTTCAATCAAATACCCTTCTTTTACAATCTTTCCAAAAGGAACGTAAACACGTGAGCCGACATTGATTTCATCGTTTGGCAAAATATAGTCGAAAATCTTATCGACCAAACTGCTTGCGATGTCAACTATAACTCTGCCAATCTTCATATTTACTCCAATTTACCCAAAAAAAAGTTAGTATATATAAATTATATACTAACTTAAAGTTCTTGTCTAACAAAATTGTTATTACTCTTTTGTTTGTTTTGAAATGGTGTAGTAGCCTTCATAGAATTCTTTGCTGGCAAACTCAATAGGTTTTACTCTTTGGTGGTCCTTAAAAAATTCTTGTTTGTTAAGCAAAAGTTCTTTTGCTCTTTTTGAAACAAGTGAACACAAAATATATTTGTTACCTGCTTTTTCAATAACGGTTTCAATTGGTGGATAAAGCCAAGACATAATCTACATCTCCTTAAATCATTTTACTATTGCATGGCTATTATATCACAAACCACGGGTAAAATTGCAATAGTTTTTTAAAAGTTTTTTTATTTTACGTCAATAATTTTCAAAAATTCGTCTTCTGTCATGATTTTTATGCCGAGTTTTTGGGCTTTTTCGAACTTGCTTCCAGGGTTTTCGCCAACCAAAACGATATCTGTTGCACCGGTGACACTTGAAGATGTTGCTCCGCCCTGTGATTCAATAATTTCTTCAGCTTTGCTTCTTGAAAAGTTTGAAAGAGTTCCAGTCAAAACAACCTTTTTGCCGGCAAAGAAACCATTTTGATTAACTGAAGATTCTTCACTTAAAATCTTGACTTCGCTTGAGATAAGTTCGTTTATTTCAGACAAATTGAAGTCTTCACTAAAATAGTGATAGATTTCATTTGCGGTAATTTCTGCAATGTCGTCAAGTTCAACGAGTTCTTCAACTGTTGCCTTTTCAAGATTTTCAATTGACTTATAATGTTTTGCAAGTTGTTTTGCGGTTTTTATGCCGATATTTCCAATACCAAGAGCAAAGATAAAGTTTGCAAGTTTAACGGTTTTGCTCTTTTCAATAGATGCAAGAATGTTATTAATTTTTTTATCTTTAAAGCCTTCAAGCGAGCCAAGTTCTTCAGCAGTGAGTTTGTAAATATCACTGAAAGATTTCACGTTGAATTTGTCGTAAAGTTGCTCAATTGTTTTGATTGAAAGCCCATCAATATTCATGGCGTTTCTGCTTGAAAATTGAACAAGTTTAAGCACAATTTGTGCTCTGCAACCAAAGTGATTTGGACAATAAAGTTCAGTTTGTGTGTCTTCAAGAACTGCCCCGCAACATGGACAATTTGTTGGTTTTTCAATAGGTTTTGAATTGGTATAAGTTTCTGCAACTGACAAAATTTCAGGAATAACATCATTGCTTCGTCGGATAAATACTCTATCGCCTAGTTTAACTTTTTTACGCAAAATATCGTTGTAGTTGTTGAGAGTTGCACGTTTTATGGTAACGCCACAAAGTTCGGTTGGTTCAAGTTCTGCAACTGGTGTAACCTTTCCAGTTCGTCCAACTTGCCATGTAACAGAATTTAACACGGTTGATGTTTCTTCGGCTTCAAATTTGTAAGCAACTGCCCATCTTGGTGTTTTTTCGGTTTCGCCAAGACGTTCACGGATGTCGGCTTTGTTGATTTTGATAACAATTCCATCAATCAAAAAGTCAAGTTCGTGTCTGGTTTTGTTGACATGATTGATAATTTCATGGATTTCATCAATGCTATGAACAATTTTGAAGAAATTTCCAACCAAAAAACCTTGCTCTTTCAAAAAATCGAAAGATTCCTTTTGTGAAGCAAAAGTTTTGTTTGGCGAGTAAATTATATCATAAGCAAAAAAGTCGAGTTTTCTGCTGGCAGTAACCTTCGGATCAAGATTTCGAATTGCACCTGCAACGGCATTGCGTGCGTTTTTAAGTTTGTCGTCACTCTGGCTATTATACTTTTCAAGTTCGCTAAGCTTAATTATTCCTTCGCCACGTATGTCAATTCTGCCCTTGTAGTCAATTTGAAGTGGAACTGTTCGAATGGTTTTTACTTGTTCGGTAACATCTTCGCCGATGTTTCCATTTCCACGAGTTGCGGCTTGAATAAGTTTTCCGCCATCATAGGTCAAAGCAAGCGAAAGACCATCAAATTTATATTCAACTGTAAACTCTTCATCAAAGTTAAAAATGTTTTGATTTCTGGTGTTCCAGTCAATAATTTCTTCAATAGATTGAGCTTTTGCAAGACTATATAGTTTGCGCTCATGAGTGATTTTTTTGAATTTTGAAAGAGTTTCACCGCCAACTTTTTGAGATGGTGAATTTTCCAAAATGATGCCAGTTTCATTTTCAATATCAAGCAATCTATAATACATTTTGTCCCATTCTTTGTCAGAAATTGTTGGATTGTCCAAAACGTAGTATTCATAACTGGCCTTGTTGATTTTTTCAATCAATTCTTTCATTTCCAAAACCAATTTTTCTTTTTCTTGATTTTCCATATTGCCTCACATAATAATTTCAAAATTTATGATTTTCTATTCAATAATTTCAAGTTTTGCGTATTTCAATGATAGCGTTTTTATGCCGACAGTGTCAAATTTGATTGTTACAAACGCACTTGCAAAGTCGGTTATTCCAAGAGTTATAGTTCCTTCGCCAAAGTGTGCGTGTCTTACTCTAACACCCTTTTTGAATTTTGAGTAGTCAGATTGCGAAATTTTCATATCTTGACTGCCTGATGAACTTGATTGAATTTCGGTTTGCTTGCCTGCAACATTGACAATATTAACATGAGATGACATTTTTGCATCCAAACTTTCATGCTTTCTGTTTGCATCAAGATATGAGTCAAATCCAGAATCGTCAAGGTTTGTTCTTGAAATTGCAGAGTTTGAATTGTTCTTTTTAAAATCATCAAACATTTCAGCCAAAAATCTTGATGGAAGCGTGTATTCTGTTCGCTTTGATTCAAAATTAAACTTAACTTTTGACCTAGATAAAAACAATCTTTCTTTTGCTCTGGTTACAGCAACATACATAAGTCTACGCTCTTCTTCGAGGTCGTTTGGATCGGTGCTGTTGATTGCTCTTGAAAGTGGAAATAATCCATCATTAAGACCAACAATAAACACAGAGTTAAACTCCAAGCCTTTTGCTGCATGAATAGTGATAAGTGAAACAAAGTTGTCCTCATCACTCATTGAGTCAATATCACGCATAAGTGTGATTGATTGCAAAAAGTCATCAATAGTAGCACCTTCATTTGAACTTGCATACTCGGCAACGGACTTAATTAAATCATCAACGTTCAAGCATTTGTTAAGGTCATCTTCAGTTTTTGTTCCAATAGCTTCTTTAATTCCAACTTTGTTAACCATATATGAAACAAATTCTTCAAGTTCCATAGCTTCTTTTTTTTCGTTAAGGTCATCAAAAAGTTCTTTTACGGAATTTAATTTGTTCAAAAGTGAACCTGAAATGCCGTAATAAATTGGGTTTTCAATAATTTGCATCATTGAAACATTGTTTTTCTCGGCAAGTTCCAAAATTTGACCGATTGAAACATCACCAATGCCTTTTTTTGGAAATGATAGCATACGCATTGTGGCTTCGGTGTCGTTTGGGTTTGCAATCAAATAAAGATATGATGTTGTGTCTTTTATTTCCTTGCGTTCAAAGAATTTGTAACCGCCGTAAACCTTGTATGGAATGTTATAAGTTAATAACTTTTCTTCAAGTATACGTGAAAGTGAGTTAACACGCATCAAAATAGCAAAATCTGAATATTTCTTATTTTCATTTTTAACAAGATTTTCAATTTTTTCAGCAACAAACTCGGCTTCTTCAATGTCGTTGTAAGCCTGTTTAAGTTCAATTTCTTCGCCGTCAATATTGCTTGTCCAAAGATTTTTTTCAATTCTTGAAACATTGTTTTTAATGACCTTGTTTGCAAGATTGATAATCTTTTTTGTGGAACGATAGTTTTGTTCAAGTTTAAACACTTGGCAACCTGCAAAATCTTTTGTAAAACTTTTAACGTTTCCAACTTGTGCCCCACGCCATGAATAAATGCACTGATCTTCATCGCCAACAGCAAAGACGTTTTTATATTTATTTGCAAGAAGTTTCACAAGTTCATATTGCGCTGTGTTTGTGTCTTGAAACTCATCAACAAAAATGTATTGAAATTTGTTTTGATAATATTCAAGAGTGTCAGGAAACTTTCTCAAAATTTCATAAGTTTTTACCAAAAGGTCGTCAAAGTCAAGAGCATTTGCCTTAAAAAGCTCGCTCTCATAAGCCTTGTAAACACTTGTAATCACTTCACATTTCTTTTTGTCATGAATATATCTTGCGTAATCATCTGGTGAAAGAAGGTTGTTTTTTGCATTAGAAATGTGCCAAGCGAAAGTCTCGGCATTAATATCGGTATGTTTATTTTCAAGAATACGCTTGATTACCCTGTTTTTTTCTGTATCGCCATAAATTGAAAAGCTTTTTGAATATCCAATAAGGTCAATTGTGCTTCTGAGTATTCTTGAGCACATAGCATGGAAAGTGCAAATCCACATGTTTTCAATTGAATCAATCATTCGCTCAAGTCTTTCTTTCATTTCAGTTGCGGCTTTGTTTGTGAAAGTGATTGCCAAAATACGATTTGGGCTGATTCCAAGTTCGCTAACCATGTGAGCAATGCGGTGTGTTAACATTCTAGTTTTCCCACTACCTGCCCCTGCTGTAACCAAAACTGCCCCCTCAATAACTTCAGCGGGTTTGCGTTGTTCTTCGTTTAAGTTGCTTAAAATTTTGCTTTCCATTGTGTAATCCTTTATATCAAAAGCATTGTATCATAAAATTAAATTTTTTACAAAGAAAAACGGCGATGATTATCGCCATTTTTTAATTTGATTTTTGAAGAAAATATTCACGAATACGATTGTATCTTTTTGAGATATCAATTATATACATTTCTTTTTGAGAGTTTGAAAGATTATTGAAAACAGTATAGTCAGTTAGCTCAGCAAGTGGATTAATAATATTATCGCATTCCATAATCTTTTTTACCTTGTCAAAAAGTGGATCATCTTCAATTGATTGTTTGCTTGCAACAATTGCATATGATGTTGGTGAAAGATATGCAAGTGTTGTTTTGTCTGATTGTGAATTTGAATAATTTTGTCCTGCGGTGCTTAATCTTTTCTTTGCCTTTTGTGCGAGTAGCTTTAGAGCACTTGATCGCATTGTTCATCTCCTTTAATTTTCTAACAGCAAAAATTCTACCACGCCTTCAAATGGAAATGTTCACAATTGCAAAATAAGACAAACTTCGACATTTTTTAAAACAAAATTTTTTGCACAAAAAAAGCAGGCGTTTTGCCTGCCTGTTTGTTTAACCTTTTCTTGCTCTCTTTCTAGCAGCTTCACTTTTAAGTTTCTTTGCAACAGAAGGTTTAACATATGCTTCCTTTTTTCTGATATCTCCAATGATACCATCCTTTTGACATTTTCTCTTCCATCTTTTAAGAGCACTGTCAAGGCTTTCATTTTCACCAACTTTAACGGTTGTCATAGCAATTTCACCTCCTCTTGCAACAATCTGCAAGTATAATACCACATAGTTATATTTTTGTCAATCATTTATTTTCTATGATTGGAGAATACTTGGTTAATTGAAGTTTTGTGAGGTTGATGATTTCAAATGAGAAACATAAAACCATATCATATTAATAATTATTCATTTTATTAAAAAATGCAAAAAATGGTAATTTAGATTAAAAATATATGTAAAAGTGTATAAAATCACATATTTTTAAATAAAAAATACAATATAAGTATACCAAAATATTGATATAGCTATATTGTATTTTTTGAGTTAAATATTTGAAATTTTTACATTTTTACAATTTTGGCTATTGCTCCATCTTCATAACACTCTAAAATCTTAACAAATTCATATGTATTTGATTCAAGTGGCTTATCAGACTTGATGTAACACAAAATATAGTTCTTTGTATGTGCGAGATAGTAACCATTTTTTTGATTTTCAATAACAACTTGATGAACTTTGCCTATGTTGTTTTTGATAAACTGCTCTTTATTAAAAATCGCAATTTTTGTCATTTTTGACACTCTTTCTGCTACATTTGTGGCAATATTCTTAAATTTTTCTGCAACAGTGCCGTTTCGTTTTGAGTATGGAAAAATGTGCATTTCAGAAAATTTTACTTGATTAACAAACTCTAGTGATTCTTCAAAATCATCTTCAGTTTCTGTTGGAAATCCTATAATTATATCTGTTGTGATTCCAGCATTTGGAAAATACTTTCTAATCAAATTTACCTTTTCAAGATACTCTTCTTTTGTGTAATGTCTGTTCATGCTCTTTAGCGTATTGTTTGATCCGCTTTGCAAACTCAAATGAAATTGATCACAAAAGTTATCAAAGGTTGCTAGTTCTTTCAAAAATTTGTCTGTGATAACATTAACTTCAAGTGATGAAAATCTGAATCTGTTTTCCTTTCCCCTAAACAGTCTTGCAACTTCAATTAGGCCATCACTTCCTTCAATATCTTTTCCGTATGCTGACAAGTTGATTCCGGTTATAACAATTTCTTTTGCAAGCGGACAAAGTCTTTCAAGTTCTTGTTTAACTTCATCTAGTGGAAAACTTACTTCTCTGCCACGAAGATATGGAATCAAACAATATGTGCAAAAGTTGTTACAACCATTTTGAACCCAAAGGTCAGCTCTTGTTCTTGTTGTTACCCTAGATGCAAATTTATCAAGTTCGTAGTTAGATTTTGGGCTTGATTTGTCGTCAGTTATTATTGAGTTAACAAGTTCAAGTTTGTTTTTTGTTCCAATAACCTTTTTAACATAATCACCTTTTTTGAAACTATCAGGTTTGTTTTCAGATGAACATCCACAAACATAGATGTTTGGATTGTTATTTAGTTTTAAAATTTTTGCTATTATATTTCTTGATTTTCTTTCTGCTTCGTTTGTTACAGCACATGTGTTAATAATATAAATATCACTTGGAGAAAGCCCCATAGAAACTGTGTAACCATGCTTTTCTAACTCTTCACCAAGCATTTCACTTTCAACTTGGTTGACTTTGCAACCAAGTGTTATTATTGATATACTCTTCATAATTTTTCCTATTTGTTCTCTAAAATTTGGACTGCCAGTGCAGTGCTTGCAATTGCTGCGGTTTCGGTGCGAAGAATTCGCTTTCCAAGTGAAACAATTGTTGCACCATGCTCTTTTAACTTTTCTATTTCTTTTGTTGAAAATCCACCTTCTGCGCCAATCATTATTGCTATTTTTTTGAAGTTGTTTTCTTCTAAAACTTTGGTAAGTTGCAAATTTTCTTCGTTTTCATAAGCAACAAAAAACTTGTCATAATCTTGTATTTCTCCGCAAATTTCATCAATGGTTTTTATACCTTGAAAGTTTGTTAATGTTGCTCTACCGCATTGTTTTGCTGCTGAAACAGATATTAGTTCCAACCTTTCGCCCTTGGTTGTGTTTGGTTTAACATCACAAAATTCACTGCTGAACAAACATAAATTTGTTGCACCAAGTTCGGTTATTTTTTGCATAATCAAACTGAGTTTATCACCTTTTGCAAGTGCCTGAAAAATTGTTACATCAACAGTTGGTTCAACTTCAGATTTTTGCTCTTGGTCAATCAAAATTTCAGCATACTTTTTTTCTATTCTTAAAACGCTTCCAAAGTAAAAACTTCCGTTTCCATTGAACAAACATACTCTGTCACCAACTCTGGTTCTCATAACAACAGAAAGATGATGAAACTCATCGCCTTCAAGCAAAATTTTTGAGTTAAGAGATAACTCGTTTTCATAAAAATATCTTTTTTCTTTCATATCGTGATTATAATACAATTGAGATTAAAGGTCAATGCAAAAAGCGGACAAACAAAAAGGAAATGAATTTTCATTTCCTTTAAACTTAAATTTTGTCATTGAAAGTTTTCTTTTTTGGGTATTGATTTTTTGAAATGCTGTCATGCAAATCTTGAACCATTTTCTTTTGAGTTCGGTCAAGAGATTTTGGCATTTCAACAAGAATTTTAACAAACAAATCACCATAAGTGTTTTTGTTGAGATACTTGATACCTTTACCC
>CAKVMF010000034.1 GCA_934771675.1 uncultured Clostridia bacterium | reverse complement strand
AAATTTACACCTGCAACGCATATACCTTTAAAGTCTTCTGTTTCAAAATTAATAAAGAGTGAATTTGATGATGAAAATGATGTTTATGAAACAAACATTATTTCGGAAGAAAAAGCCGCATCATCTGCAAAAAGGGGAACACTTTATCATAAAATATTTTCACAAATTGATTTGAAAAATAAAAACTTTGATGTTCAAGTTGAAAAAATAGTTTCAAATCTTTTGGATGATGAAAAAAGTTTTGTTGACAAATCATTAATTTTAAGCTGTTTAAAAAATGAATTTTTTGCAAATATTTATGATGATGATATTGTTTTGAAAGAGCGTGAGTTTGTTGCAAAAGTCGATGCAAATGATGGTTGTGATGATGACAAATTCATATTGCAAGGTGTTGCAGACTTGATTGTTATTAGAAAAAATGAGATGTTTTTGCTTGATTACAAGACTGGCAAAATAAATGAAGACAAATTAAAAAGGTATAATTATCAATTAAATTTATATGCTGAAGTTTTGGAAAGAGCATATAAAATTCCTGTTACAAAAAAGATATTGGCGTTTATTGACGAAGAAAAATTCATTGAAATTTGAAAATAATGCGTAATTTATTAGTATTTTTTTGATTAATATGTTAAACTAAAGTGGTAATATCAAGGAGGACTTTTATGTTCTATGAATATCTCTTAACAGCATTTAAGGTTGTTGTTGGACTTATTACCACAACAAGGCTGGTTTATGCTGCACTTATAGCTTTTGGAATTTATGTGCTTTGGGTATGTTTTGCTCTTATCTTTTCATACCAACGTAAATTTTACAAAAATTCAACAAAATTGTATAATTTTCTAAGAAAAAGCGCAAATAATTCACTTTTAATAGATTCTGTTGATAAATATGCATCACGAATCTCTAGTGGTTTTTTGCATGGTTGGAGAAAGTTTAAACGTGAAGGAAATGGAAAACCATCTGAATACATCAAAAGAAGAGAAGTTCTTGACGTTGAAGTTAATGGTGGTGTTTTAAACCAAGGTAAGTCGTTTATGCGAGCTTACATTTGGCTTGTTGTTCTTCTTTCATTTGTGTTTAATCTTGCATTTCTTGGAAACTCTCAAACAATCACTTGTTACATTTTGGCAGAGTCAATGGTGCTTCCACTTGTTTTGCTTTTTGCATTGAAAATTTTCTATTTTCTCTACACAGTGATCAAACAACAACTTTACAAAAGTGATGTCGAAGTTTTTTATGACACAATTGATTTGTTAGATGCAAGTTTTGGTGGAGTTGAAGGAGTTAGGGTTGCAAACCAAAGAGTTGTTTTTGATAATGACGAAACACTTGCAAGCACTCAAACCAAAGAAGAGTCAAAACAAGAAGCTGATGAACAGGCTGAAGTTAAAGAAACTGAAAATGCAGCATTGGAAGAAAACAAAGAACCTGAAGAAAATGAAGTTGAAGAAACAAACCCACTAGACAGGTTTGATGTTTTCAAAAAGAAAAACATTGATGTTTCAAAGCTTATGAATGAAACTCCAAAGAGTTCTTCATCACTTCCATATATCAATGTTGATAGCGATTATGTTATCAAAGATGATGGGGTAGATGCTGTGATAAAGAAGCCACTTGCAAATGCAAACAATGGCAGTGAAATTTTGGGCGGAATTATGCAAGATATGAGCAGTATCAAAAAATCATCAAACTTTATTGATGTTGACAAACCAATTGCAAAGATTGATGAAGAAAAAATTGATGAACTCACAAAAGAATCAAAAGAAGAACCAAAGCAAGAAGTTAAACTTGAAGATCCATTTGATTCGCTTAGCAGTTTTGAAGTTAAAAATGATGTTGCTGAAACACCAGCAAAAGAGGAAACTCAAGAAACCAATCCTAGCGATAGCATACCCAGTGTAGAGGCAAAAGATGAAATTTTGCCTGAAACAGATGAAACCCCAAAAACTGAAGAGGGCAAAATTCAAACCGAGCCAGAAACAAAAGATGAAGTTTCTGATGAACAAAAACAAGAACTTGCTTCAATTGTTGATAGTTTCAAACCAAAAAAATCAACACTTGCAAGTGGGGGAATGGTTATTGAAAGAAATGAAAGAATAACAAGAAGAGAAAGACCTGTAAGTGAGCCACAGCAAACTTATGTTGAAGAGCAGAACGAAAATTTGTATGATGATAATTCAAATGACTTTACTCAAGATGAAATAAATCATCTTTCAACAAATGACAACGCCGACACAGTTTTAAATTCACTCCATGGATTTGGAACAACAGGAAATGGTTATAATAATAACTATGAACCTCAATACGTTGAGCCACAGCAAAACCAGTTTGCAACTCAACCAACTTTTGGTCAAGATTATGGTTATCAACCTCCATATTCACAAAACAATTATATGAACCAAATAAACACAAATTTTGCAGGTGTTCAACAAACTCCTGTTTATGGTGGATATGGAACATATCAAAATGATTTCAATCAAACAAATTATCAAAATGATTATTCACAGCCTCAATTTGATGATTATGGCGAAAATATTGAAGAATCAGAAGAAATTGATGATGGTGAAGAACTCAGACACTTGAAACCAATCATAAACCGCACTCCAGCAAAAAAAGAGTTGAGAAAGTCATCGGTTAAAGTTGAATCAAAAAAAGCCGAAAAGTTAGCAAAATCAACTCCAGCAAAAAAAGAAACAAAAGTTACAAAAAAGATTGAAAAGGTGGTAGAAGAACCAATGGCAAAACGAGGCAGACCAAAAAAACAAATTTTTGATGAAACACTTTCTATAAAAAATGACCAAGAATTTGATGAAGTTCTTTCAAGAGCAGAAAAACTCATGCGTAAGAGTGATGAAGGACTTTCACAGAGCCAATCAAAACGTATCGAAAAAGAACTAAAGATGCTTATGGATGCAATGAATAGATATAAGGAGAGTAAATAATATGCGCAAAAAGAAAATTGAAGTTAACAAAACAATTCAAATCGGCGAATTATTGAATCTTAATCCAAATGTTAAAGATATTTTGATGGGATTTGGGCTTCACTGTTTTGGATGTCCAATGAGTCAAATGGAAACACTTGAAGAAGCTGCAGCTGTTCATGGTGTTGATGTTGATTTAATGGTAGAAAAAGTTAATGAATTTTTAAACAAATAACAAAAGAGTCTTGGAGAAATCTAAGACTTTTTTATTTTTAAAGCATCTTTTTTTGGAAAGTTATTGAAATATAATAAAATTGTGTTATAATGATTGTATAATAAAAGTTTTTTTGGGGGAACTATGAAAGGAATAGTTGATTTTAGATATTTTTTTGATGACGAAATTTTTGGAGAAAGTGAAATGCCAATTGTTGAAGCTGATTTGCATGGAAAGTATGTAAAAACAGTTTCTGATGACACGATAAAGAGATACACAACTGAAATGAACGACAAACTTATTTCAATAACAAGACAAAACGACGGAATTTTTGTTAAGGTTGTTGATAAAGATGACCATCGTCCATACAACTATATGTGGGGGGATTTTGGTTTGTATTTTCCATCAGAAAACACTGAGAGAATGATGAAACATCTTTACAATAAGTTTGGAGAAGAATACAGAAACGCGTATATAACTTTTTGCTCAAATGTTGTTGAAAAAGCAAAGGGCGAATATATTGAAAATAATGAAAGAAGAGTTTTCAGTAATGCAGAAAAACTTGCTCTTCAAAACAAGGCAAATAAAAAGTATGCAAAAAAGTTGCATTTAGTTGATGAAGAATTCAATCATGTTACAGGTAGAAATCCAGAACTTGATGGTCAACTTCAAAAATAAGTTTTAGTTAACAAAACAAAAACCACGGAATTTCCGTGGTTTTTTCTATCTTTTTTTCAATTGTTTTTTAATGTATTCTTTTAAGGCGTTTGGGTCGGCTTTTCCTTGTGTTTGTTTTATTATGTTTCCTGCAACAAAGTTAACAATTTTTTCATTCTTATTTTCTTGCTTATATTGTGCTTTCAAATCAGGGTTTTGGCTTAAAAACGCATCCACAAGGGCACATATCTTTTCACTTGAAATTCCCGTAAGTTTATTTTGTTTTGCAATTTCAATTGGATTATTTTTGGTTAAGATTGTTTGCTCAAGCAATGTTTTTGCAACAGTTCTTGTTATTTTTGATTGATCAAGCAAGTTAACAATAGAACATAGGTATTCTTCTGAAATAAGTTCATTTAGATTTTTTGAAGTTCCAGTTTTGAATTTGAAGAGTTCATCAACAATCCAGTTTGAAATTTCTTTTGGTTTAAACAAGATTTTCAAGCAATTTTCAAAGTAGTTATTTGTAACCTTGTCGCTCAAAAGCAATTTGGAATATGAAAGTGGAATAGCATATTCAGTTGTATATTTTTCAAGCAACTCATCAACCCCGCCAGACATTGAATTTTTTATTGATTCAATATCACTTGGCGAAATGTTAATTGAAACAAAATCAGGTTCAGGCATATATCTGTAGTCCTGTGCTTTTTCTTTTTTTCGCATTGGGGTGGTGATGTTTTTTTGTTCATCCCATTTTCTTGTTTCTTGAACAATTTTGTGACCACTTTCAAGTTCTAAAATTTGTCTTTTTGACTCATAATCAATAGCCGATGCAACAGCTTTGAAACTGCTTAAATTTTTCATTTCAACTTTTGTGCCATAAGGGTCATTTTCGGTCTTTCGAACGGAAACATTAACATCGCAACGCATTTGACCACATTCCATTCTGCAATTTGATACGCCAGCAAAAATGAGCTTTTGTTTTAGTTTTGTTAAAAATTCAACGGCTTCAGCACCATTTGAAATATCAACTTCAGTCACATGCTCAATCAGTGGTAATCCCGCACGATTAAAATCAATAAAGGTTTTGTTTGTTTCTGGATCATGAATGAGCTTTCCAGCATCTTCTTCAAGGTGAATATGATTGAATCGAACAAACTTTCCGCTATCAAGTTTAATTCCACCGCCAATTGCAAGTGGAAGCTTGTCTTGGCTGATTTGATATGCTTTTGGAAGGTCAGGGTAAAAGTAATGCTTTCTGTCAAAAAGAAGTCTTGGAGATATTCTTGATCCAAGAGCAAGACCTGCTTTTATTGCCAAAATAACAGCATTTTTGTTAACAGCAGGAAGTGTTGCAGGGTAACCCAAACAAATAGGGCAAACATTTGTGTTTGGTTTTGCACCGAACTCATTTTTGCATGAACAAAATATCTTTGTTTTTGTGGCAAGCTCAACGTGTATTTCAAGCCCAACATTAACAATATAATCCACCATTATTTTGCCCCCTTATAGTTTTTTTCAACAAAATCAGCCACACCATAAATGGTTTGCTCATCAAAGTGCTTGCCAAGAATTTGAAGCCCAAGTGGAAGCCCATGTTTGCCTTTTGCAAAAGGGACGGCAATTGCTGGAATACCTGTCAAGTTTGCAAAGATTGTAAACATATCTTCTGCATACATTGAAACAGGGTCTTTTGACTTTTCATTTATCAAAAATGCTTCACCATAAGTTGTTGGCATAATGATTGCATCACATTCGTCAAATGCTTTGCAAACCTGCATTTTTAAATATTCTTTAAACTTTTTTGCCTTCATGTAATATGCGTCAAAATAGCCGCTAGACAAAACAAAGTTTCCCAGCATGATTCTGCGTTTAACTTCTTCACCCAGATATTTTGTTCGGCTTTTTTTTAAGATTTGTTCAAAGGTTTCGCCAGACTCGGTTTTTGTGAATCTTATGCCGTCAAATCTTGCCATATTGCTAGATGCTTCGGCAGGAGCTAAAACATAATAGGTTGGAAGGCTGAGTTTGTAATTTTTTATATCAATAGTTTTTACAATTGCACCGTTTTTCTTTAAAAATTCAAATAGGTTATTGTAGGTTTTTTCATAGTCTGTTTGTTTGATTAGTTCCAAAATTTCAGCAGGGATTCCGAACACCATTCCAGAAATGTTAGTTCCTATTTTTTTTGAAAAGTCTGGAACTAAAAGATTGCTTGAAGTAAAGTCTTTTTCGTCGTGGCCAGCAATGATATTCATAACAAAAGCATTATCTTCAACGTTTTTTGAAATAACACCCAGTGTGTCAAGACTGCTTGCAAATGAAACTAAACCAAATCTTGAAACTCTGCCATAGGTTGGTTTGATTCCAACAACACCATTAAATGATGAAGGTTGACGAATTGAACCACCAGTGTCAGTTCCAAGAGCAATTGGTGCAAGGGAGAGGGCAACGCTGCATGCGCTTCCGCCAGAAGAACCGCCAGAAACGCGGTTGTCATCAAGTGCGTTTTTTGCAACTCCAAATGCACTGTTTTCAGTTGAACCGCCCATTGCAAATTCATCCATATTTGTTCTGCCCAAAATTATCGCACCTGCGTCCAAAAGCCTTTGAATTGCAGTTGCGTTAAATGGTGCAACAAAATCTTCCATGAATTTTGAAGCATTTGTGCAGCGGTGTCCAGCATAAAAAATATTATCTTTAATCAAAATTGGAATACCATGCAAAATAGGCAAATTTTTGTGCGTGGCGGCGTATTCATCTTTCTTTTTTGCAATTTCAAGAGCGTCATCAAAAACTTCCAAAACGGCGTTTTTTTGAGCGTATTTTTTTATGCGGTCTTGATAATATTGAACAAGCTGGGTTGCAGTTGTTTTTCTGCTTTGAACAAGCTCAATAAGTTGTTTTAGTGAAAGGTTTGAGTAGTTCATTAGTCCACCACCTTTGGAACAGAAAAATACTTGTTTTTATCAGTGTTTGATGAAATTTTTTGTTGCTTTTTCATGCAGGGCTCGTCATCTCTAAGGTCACTGATTGAAAGTTCATGTTCATCGATTGAAAGATTGTTTATTTCTGAGCAGTTTGACAGCTCATCAACAAATTCAAAAATTTGTTTTAAATTATTTTCCATTTTTGATGTTTCAGCATCATCAAATTCCAACCCTGAAAGGTCGGCAAGATGTTTTATTTCTTTTGAAGATATGTTTTTCATAAGGCTCCTTATTAACAAAAAGTATATTATAGAAAAAATTTTGTGTCAAACTAAAACTGGTGGAGAGGGAGATAAAAATAGGCATAAAAAAACCCCACCATCAAGTGGGGCAATTTTGTTCAAATTAGTTGATAGAATCTTTGTAACTCTTTCCGAATTTAAGAGCAGGAACTTTGCAAGCTGCAACTTTGATTGTTTCGCCTTTCTTTTGTGGATTTGGACGAACGCTAGCTGCTTTGTGTCTTGCAACAAATGTTCCAAAACCAACAAGTGTGATTTTGTCATCTGCTTTCATTGCTTCTTGAACAGTTGAAACAAATGCTTCATAAAATGCATTTGCATCTTTGATTGTAGACTCAGTTTTGTCTGCAATAGTTCTTAAAAATTCATTTTTATTCATAAGTAATCCCTCCTAATTTGCTTTTTTAAAGCTTACTTATTGATTCAAATATAGCATAATTTCTTTTTTTGTCAAAACTTTTTTAGGCAAATTTTAAAAAAATATTGAAAAAATCGTGATTTACAGCCCAAAATAGTAATATTTATAGCACTATTACTCAAATTTTGTCCCAAATTCTGCTTTTTAAACATAAAATGGATTAGAAAAATGGAAGGTGATGTATGCCAAAAAATAATGTTATAATAAAGGATAAAAACACGGTTTATATTGACAAACGGGCAAAAATTGGTGAAAACGTTATAATTTATGAAAACAACCGAATCGAAGGAAATTGCGAAATTGGTGATAATGTTACAATCTTTCCAAATTCGTTTGTTCATGATTCGGTTATAGGCAAAGGTTCAAAGATTTATTCATCGAGAATAGAAAACTCAAAAGTTGGTTCATGCGTTTTTGTTGGACCATATTCACACATTCGCTCAAAATCGTGCATCTGTGATTTTGTAAAAATTAGCAGTTTTTGCGAGCTGAAAAATGCCACTATTGGAAAAAGAACAAGACTCAATAATCTTGTTATTGTTCAAGATGCAAAAATTGGTTGTGGCTGCAAAATAAAAAACATGGTATCAATAGGCGAGTTTCAAAAAAACCAAGTGGCTTGTGTTGGCGACAATGTTGAAATTGGTCAGAAAGTTGCAATCGTTTTGCCGGTGGTGATTGAAAGTGGAACAAAAATAGAGGCGGGAACAATTGTCAATAGAGATATTTTGATGAATTAGAATTTATTTTAAAATTAATAATATATAAAAAAGACATAAAGATTGTCTTTTTTTATTGTTTTTGGTGCAAAATAGTGTTATTATTATGCCATGTTATCAAAGGAGGAAAGAAGATGATTGACATAAATTTGATTAGGACAAACCCTGATCTCGTAAAAGAAAATATTAAAAAGAAATTTCAAGATGAAAAGCTTCCTCTTGTTGATGAAGTGATTAGTCTTGACAAGGAGAACAGATCGCTTAAAGCTGAAGGTGATGATCTCCGTGGTCAAAGAAACAAACTTTCTGCAGAAGTTGGCAAACTTATGAAAGAAAAAAAGTTTGAAGAAGCAGAAAAAATCAAGGCTGAAGTTAAGGCTGATGCTGACAAAATTGTTGATATTGAAAAGAAACAAGCCGAAATTGATGAAGAAATCAGAAAGAGAATGATGGTTATTCCAAACATCATTGATGAAAGTGTTCCTATTGGAAAAGATGATTCATTCAATGTTGAAGTTCAAAGATTTGGTGAACCAGTAGTTCCTGATTATGAAATTCCATACAATGCTGATATTTTGGAAGCAGTTGGTGGTCTTGACAAAGAAAGCGCTGGAAGAACTTCAGGTAATGGTTTCTATTATCTTTTGGGTGATATTGCAAGACTTCATGAAGCAATGATTGCTTACGGCAGAGATTATATGATTAGCCAAGGCTTCACATATGCAATTCCACCATTTATGATTCATAGCGATGTTGTAACTGGCGTTATGAGTTTTGCTGAAATGGATGCAATGATGTATAAAATTGAAGGCG
>CAKVMF010000033.1 GCA_934771675.1 uncultured Clostridia bacterium | reverse complement strand
GTATTGCACTGCTTTAGTGAGGTTGAAAAAAAGTTTCCTGATGAGTTTAAAATTATTTATAAGGACTAAATTTATTTTTGCATAAACTAATTTTATGATATACTGGTTAAGATATGGGAAATATGAAGGTTAAGAAGATTTTTTATAGATTTTTTATTTTTGCGTTGGCACTTATGGTGGGGTTGGGAATAGTTTTTGCTGTGCAAAACAAACAAACGCAAAGTGCGTCAGCAGTGGAGCATAAGATTTTATACAGCACAAACAATGCTCCAGTTTTTTATGGTGCAACAAAAATAACAATTGATAAAAATGTGACTGAAAATTTCAGCATAAAAGATTCGAGATTTAGAATTTATGCAAAAGATTTTGAAGACGGCGACCTTTCATCAAAAATTGAGTGTATATCAAACAATGTAAATTCCACAACTCCTGGAAACTACGAAATAAAATATCGTGTAAAAGATTCGCATAACAATGAAGTTACAGCGATTGTTCCGGTTGTTGTTTTGGACAAAGCTGACGGAGAATGCACGATTGAAAGAACGCTTTACACCTTGCAAAACGATTGGAATTTAACTCTTATTGGAGTTGGAAGAAATCGTAATGGTGACAGACAAAATCTTGGAATTTATATGCCAGAAGGCACATCCGCAAATATTAAAATTATCAATGCAGACAGTAATTTTGTTATTTGGATGCTTGGAAATTATGAAACCAAAGAAACAAATTTCACTTTAGACAAAACTCAAATCGAATACAAAACTTTTTCAAATGTGAAAAATGGAACAAATTACAGTAGCGTTCCGTTTGCGGGTTCGGTTATTCAGGCAGAAGGTGAAGATGTAAACAAAACTTACAAAATTGAAGTAAATTATGATTCTAGCGTCAAGCCATTAGACTACTATTTATACAAAGACAATGAAGATGATTTTATGGCAAACTGGAAGCTATCCCAAAATGATTTCGGCGTTATTGATTGCCAAGCAATGCAAATAATTGTTCCATTTACTGACATTGATAAAATCTCAACAAGAACATATTCTCAAGCAATTGGAACTCTTGATGAAAGTTTAGAATATTTCATGAAAGTTATTGACCGCATGGATGAGATTTTGGGTGTTTCAATCAATCCTGAAAGTCCACTTGATCAGAATGTTAGAATGAAATATTTTGCAAAGGCAAACGGAAACAAAACCTCTGTTGGGGCGTATTACACAAACAATCATATAGCAGTTGGAAGTGCTTCGGCTTGGCCATTGTTTACTTATGGATGGGGAACGCTTCATGAATGCGGTCATGGCTATCAAGGTTATCTTGGTCAAGGTTCGGCAAACGGACTAAACATGTGTTTAAACGAAACAGGAAACAATGTTTTTGCTCGTTATGTTCAAAGTGACAAGACAATTTACAAAGCGGCAGGTAGCAATGTTGGAGAATTAAAAAATATTGAAAATGGACGAAACGCAAAGCGATTAAATGGTCAAGATATCTTTAATAACAATAATGGAACATATACTAACACGGATGAAAAACTTTATATGATTGTGAATATGCTTGATAGTTTTGAGGGCTACAAAACTTATGCGAAAATGTATAGCTATTTTAGAAAATCTGTTTATGAAAATGGTGTAAATGCCTACACAATTCCAGAAATTTACACAATGTTTTTTGCCGAAACTTATGACGTGAATATAATGCCATATCTTTATGCTTGGGGATTGCCTATTGGTTCAAATGTGGCTTATGAAATTATGCAAAAAAATCTCAAAAGCTATTCAATTTTGGCTGATAGTGTTGGCGAAGAAAATCTTCAAAATATAAAAACTAGCGAAAATTTAATGTTGTCCTATGGTTTGATTAGTGACGAAGTTTTGTCAAAATATAGCATAAAGGGAAATTTGAAACTCAATATAAATTTGCCTGAATTTAGCAAGATTCAAAACAAAGTTGTTGCGCTTTTCAGCAAGGGCAAAATGGTGGCAAAATCTCAAATAACATCAAATGAAATTGAATTCAAAAATATTGATGTTGGAATTTATGAAGTTAGACTTCCAGTTATTTATGATTATGATAACCAAACACTTGTTTTAAACGTAAATAATGGTGAAAACGTGGCGGAGTATTCTTATATAAAATCATCAAGGGATTTTTCTGATCGCACGCAAAAATTATTTCAGCTTGGGTATCACCGTTATAGTGGTTCAATTGGTTTTAGCATAGAACTTTCTAATTACAATAAACGTGCAAAAATAGAATATGGTGGCGGATATTTGCTTAATCAAAGCGGAGAGTGGTTAACAACAAAAGCCGATGACACTTTTATTTCTTTTCAAATTTTAAATAATACTGGCGATGTTGTTTTTGAAAAATCTGTTAAGGGAAATAAAGATTATTTTAGCAAGCAAGGTATGCCTGAAAATCCATATGTTGATGTTGATTATGGTTACAAGGTTGTTATCTACACCGAGATGCCAAACTATGTTCGAATAAAATCCGTTTTAACTGGCACTGAACTTTCACAGTATAACACAACTAGCAAAAATATTTCGTATGAGATTACAAGGTATGGGTTCAAGCTCTTGAATGTCGAAAATTTTGACGAAGAAACTATAATGTATAATGACACAAAAAATAAAACGATTAATTTTATTGAAGATTATAAAAGTAGTGTTACAAATGAAGAGCTTGGGAACAAACGTATCAATGCAAAGAAAAAGAATGAAGTTATTAGTGCTTACGAGTCTTTGAAGAGTGCAGACAGAGAGGTTTACACTGAATTTGTCAATAAGATAAAAACAGGTGCTTTGCCTGTTATTAAGAAAAAGGTTAATAGTGTGACCATAAAACAAAAAGAAGCAATTGACCTATATTCATTGATTGAAGCATCTGACAATGAAGATATTTATATTGCAATCAATCAAACAAATGTTGTTATTGAAACGAATTTCAATAACAATATAGCAGGTGAGTATGTTGTTAAATATAATGTGAAAGATTCGGATGGCAATGTTTCAACATGCGAAATAAATATCACAGTTGAAAGTTCTGGGAGCTCTGGTGATAACACAAACACTCCAGATACAAATCCAGACACAACTCCCGGTGCGAACACTACCACAGATGAAACAAAATCTAGTAGAGATATTTTGTGGATAATTTCAATGTGTGTTTTGGCTGTTTTATTGGTGCTCGTTGTTATTATTGTTGTGCTTGAAATAAAAAGAAAGAAGTAGAAAAGTTTTTAATTTCTTTTAATGAGTGAAACAGAAAACAAATAGATTAAAATAAAAAACACAGGCATGTCACCTGTGTTTTTGTTTAGCGATTAATTATTCTCCCATTTGTGGTTCATCGGAATCGATTTGAGAAGTTTTTTCTTTTTGAGCTCTTTCTTTGATGATTTTTTGCTCTAGTTTTTCAGCTTCTTCTTGTAATTTTTGTATAGCAATTTTTGATTTTTCAATTCTTTGTTTGTGAGAATCAATATCTTCTTGTGTGTCTTTTGCTACACATTTTAAATGTCCAGCTCTGCGTTCATAGTCAAAAAGGGTTTGTCGTTTGTATTCTTCGCTGTAAGCATCCGCTAATTCATTTTCAAATTGTCTTTTTATATTTTCGTAATCTTTTTGAGATGAGTTTGCATTTTTTGTTCTTATTTCAAGATATTCATTAAGTTCTTTTATTTCTTCGTTACAGTCTTCAATTTGTTTTTTATTCCAATCAATTTCTCTCAAAATATCTTTTAATTTTGGAGCTTTTGGTGAAATGCTTAAAAGTTCAGCATTTAGTCTTTCCGTTTCGGTTTTGTAGTTTTCTTCATTTTTTGCAATACCGGCTTCGATTTCCTTTTTTCGATTTGCAATTGTTTCGTTTACGTCAATTACTGAATGAACGGAATCTTTTTTGTCTTGTTTATATTCTGCGATAGTTTTTTCATTTTTAGCAATACACTTTTTATATTCTTCTATACTTTCTGCATACTCTTTAAGATCTTCATTTGTTTCATAGTCAGGGTGAAGCTTCTCAATTTCTTCTATTTGGTCTTTATACCACTTGATTTCCTCTTCGTTGTGTTCAATGACCATTGGAGCTAATTTTATTTTTTTATCAAAAAACTCTTTTGATTTATAATATCTCTCCATATATTCTGTTTGAGCCTTATAATGTTTGTCCCAAGATTCGTGTTCGTTATAAACTTTTTTGAGATCTTCTCTTATTTGATTAATCTTATCAATAATTTCCATTAAACTTCCCCCTAGTGTTAGTTACAATTATATGACAAATTATAGTAAATGTCAAAAGTAAAAAAGGGATTTTTCGTAGAGTGGATAATTATTCATCTGCTATTAACGATGCAATCAATTTACAATTTTTCAAAGTCAAAAAATCAAATAATATTTTACTTTTAAAATCTATTAATTGGGAAGAAAAGAAAATGAATGGAATAATAAAATCTAGATAAGGATTATGGTTCTTTTCTTGATAAGCTATTTTTTTGCAATAAAATTTTGGTAAAATCATATGTTTAAAATAATTGTGAAAAAACATGCTATGTGATATAATTTTTTTAGAGAAGGTAGATATTATGGAAAAATTAAAAAAGAATATAAAATTCAGATTTGCAATGGCAATGCTCTTTACGCTATTCTTGCCAGCAGGGGTTGTTAGTATAATTTTTGGTGGAACAAAAGGAATGACAGCTCTTTTGGTTGTTGGAATCGTAATGGCTGTTTTAGGTTTTTATGGTTCACCAATGTGGTGGATTGGTTTTGGCGAATTAAAATCAAAAGTTGTTTTGATGCGTCTTATTTTGAATGAAAATGTTTATAGCATTAGTGAACTTGCAACTCAACTTTCAACAACTCCTGAAAATGTTAACAAGGATTTAAACTATCTTATTTTGAATAATTATTTGACAGGGTATTTGGTTCATGGTGATTTGCTTGAACTTAACAGAAACAAAAAGCAAGATGCAAAAAACACAAAAAAATCAAAATGTCCAAACTGTGGCGGTGTTATGGAATTTGATGGCGTAAATTGGATTTGTCAGTATTGCGGACACACAGTGTCAAATGATAAAAATAACGCATAAATGTATTTTTATTTAAAAAATCGAATAAAAAATACAATTAAAGATTAAAAATTTAAAAAATAATTTAAGGAAAATTTTGCAATGACTTCAAGAAAAGTAAAAAAAGAACTTGAAAAATTTAAGGCTTTTAAAAAGAATTTTAAGTTTGAAATGAAAGAACTTGAAACAAAAAAAGATGAATCAATTTTTGTTGACGGTGTATGTATTCGTGAAGGAAAAGACGGCGAATGGGTTGGTGAAACCGAAACAATTATCAACGTTGGATACAAAATTCATGGGGCAATTTCAAAGGCACTTTCAAACTTGTTTCACTATGAATTTAAGTTTAAGGGATTAAAAGTTAACTCAATTGAAAGTGTTTTTCAAGCACTTAAATTTGATGATAAAAAATCACAAAAAGCAATGGCTGTTTACTTTGGTTTAGACTCAAACAATGTTAAAGCGGCTTCAAATTATGATTGGAAAAAATTGCAAAAATTTTGTTATATGGGCAAAATTATGAGTAGAGAAAGCAGCGAATATGAAGATTTTGTTGATGAACTTTATATTTCTGCAATTCAAAATCCATTGTTTAGAAATGCATTGAAAAATGTTGGTGATAAGTATATTTTACATGCAATGGGTGAACCTGACAAAACAAAAACTGTTTTTTCAAGATTTGAATTTGAGTATGAATTAAACGCTATTAAAACTTTTGTTCAAGGGGAAAACTAATGAAGAAAATTTTAATTGATATTGATGGTGTGGTTTGCTGGAACACTTATCTTGATGAGCTTAATAAGTGGATTGGAAAAAACTATGCTATTGACGATTTTAAAACTTATTATATTGACGACATCATTGAAGATACAGATGAAAAATATCGTTTCAATGCAAGTTTGAAAGATGTTGATCTTTATGAAAAAGCTGAAATGTTGCCAGGTGCAATTGAAACAATTGAAAAACTTTCAAAGGTTTATGAAGTTTATTTTTTGTCAGCATTTGTTAATCCTTATGCGGTGAAAGAGTCAGGACAAAGCTTAAAATTTAAGTATGAATTTATTTTGAGAAACTTTCCATTTATCAGTCCATCACATATTCTTTTTGGTGGGTCAAAAAATATTTTTGATGTTGATGTTCAAATTGATGACAAACTTAAAAATTTGGAAAACAAAACCCCAATCAAACTTTTGTTTACTGCCTATCACAATCGCCATATGACTGATGTTGAGCTTCAAAAAATGAATATCAAAAGAGTTTCAAGCTGGGCAGAAATTGAAAAGATACTATTAAAATAATAGGTGGAAAAATGTATAATGAATTAACAGCGGTTGATATAAAAAAGATGAATGATGAAATTCATTATCGTTCAACTGAACTTAGACCAAAATTATCAGATGATGTTAAAGAGGCTCACTCGCTGGGTGATACTTCTGAAAATGCGGAATATAGAAGTGCAAAACGTGCATTTTGCAGAAATGAAAGCCGTATTCGTTTTTTGCAGCGTATGGTTAAAACAGCAAAGGTAATAAGCACAGATTCCAAGCCAGATGAAGTTGGTTTGTTTGACAAGATTGTGGTTGAGTATGAGGACACAAAAGACACAGAAACTTTGATGATTTCAACAACAACCAGGCTTGATCTTGAAAAGGGAATAATCAGCAAAGAGTCGCCTTTTGGAAGAGCTGTGCTCGGTCACAAAGTTGGCGACAGAATTTATGTTAAGGTTAGCCCAGAATATGATTATTACGTAACAATAAAGTCGATAACTAAGGGAAAAGATGATGAATCTATCCCTTTGAATGGGTATTAATATGGCAGATACAACTGAAAAAATACTAGAAGGCGCAAAGCCCGCAGATAGCAACGCACGAAAAGAAAAAATATTTTTAATAATTAGTTGGTCAGCATTGGCTGTGGCTTTTATATTATTTTGCATATTTATTGCTATAAAAATTGACTACATAATTGATTCGGACAACTCTTCAGAACTTTTGCTTGGAAAGCTATCATCACAGTATAATCAAATTTTGGTGAAAGACTGGTATTATTCAACTGAAATTCGAGTGTTTTATGTTCATTTAATCTTTGCATTTTTGTTTAAGTTTACCAGCAATATGTATGTTGTTCGAGTTTTGGGAACAATCATTGCTGTTGCAATTTTGTTAGCATCACTTTATGTGTTTATGCTTTCAATTGGCAGGAAAAAACTTTTCCCAGTTATGGCAACAATATTTCTTTTGCCATTTTCTTTAAAGTATGAATATTATATCCTTTATGGACTTTCATACAATGCGTTTTTAATGATAGAATTTTTTATTTTGGGAACATTATTTTTGAGTTTAAAATCAAAAAATAAACCAGCAAAATATATTTTGTTTGCGGTTACCTGTGTTTTATCGTTTGTTGCGGGGCTTGCTGGTGCAAGACTTGTGGCTTCACTTTATATGCCAATGGCTCTAGCTATCTTTATTTTGTTTATGCTAAACAAAAAAGGTGAAGATAAGTTGTTTTGGAAAAATCTATTTTGGGCAGTGTTCATCATTAGCGTTTTGGCTGCAATTGGATTTTTTGTCAATATTTTTTATCTTAACAAAATCTATTCGTTTAAAGCTTATGGTTATTCAAAAAGTTTAAAATTGACTTTCAATCCTGAAGCGTTTGAAGATGTTCTTATTTCAATTTATGCTGTTTTTGGTTCAGAATCTGCATTGATAGTTAAATTGTTTTCAACGGTTATCTATGCGTTGATGATTTTGTGGTTTGTGCTATTTTTTATGAAAAAATTAAAGGTAAACAATATTTCGAAGTTTTTTGGATACACTGTTCTTTGTGGTTACGGAATTATGCTTGTTTTGGGGCTGTTTACAAACGTTGTTGTGTTTGGAATGTATATGCTTCCATTTTTAATTTTGCTTCCATTTATGTTTATTGATTTGTTTGGATTTATTTGGAATAAGATTAATGATGGGGCGCTTCGAGCTTTAACTTTTGCTTCGCTATCAATTATTTTTAGTTTATGCACCATTATGAATTATGTATATCTTTGGGGTTATGATAAAACAGTAGATATTCGTAATGTTTCAAAGTATTGCATTGAAAATGGATTAAAAGAAGGTTATTCATCATTCTGGCAGGCAAATATCTTGATTGAACTTTCAAATGGTGAGTGCTATGTTAGAAGTCCAAATGTGGGGAATAGAGAATATATCATCTATGCAAAAGAAGGCGAAATCGCAAATATTGATGACATAAATCCTTGGCTTCAACAAAAAAGTCCTTATGAAAAAAAACCTGAAGGAAAAGTTTTTGTTTTGATAAACATATTAGAGGATGATTGGCATGGGTTAAACGAATATTTCAAAAATGATGATTATTTAAAATTTACATCAGGGAATTTGAAACTTTATGTTTATGAAAGTTACGAAGAACTAGTTGCGGTTACCGGTATGGAACATAATTTTTAATTTTTTATAAAAATATATGTCTAAAATAACTAATTTTATAAAATATTTTTATAATTGCTTTTTTTATGGATAATATTTTGATAAAATGAAAAGGTAGTGTTTTTGAAAGTATAGCATAGAAAAAGCATGAAAACTTGCTGTTTTCTTGAAGATTAAAACACTTTTTATATGTTGCTAAAGCAAAGGAGATTCTATGGATAAAATTTTAAAAGAAGAATGGAATGGATTCAGGGGTGAAGATTGGCAAGCTGAAATCAATGTCAGTGCGTTCATTGATGCCAACTACACAGAATATAAGGGGGATGAAAGTTTCCTTGTTGGTCCAACAGAAAAAACTCAAAAGGTTTGGAACAGATGCAAAGAACTTTTGAATGAAGAAACAAAAAAAGGTGGATGCCTTGATGTTGAAACAAACATCCTTAGTGGTATCACAGCAT
>CAKVMF010000032.1 GCA_934771675.1 uncultured Clostridia bacterium | reverse complement strand
TTCTGGCAGCTATGCAAACGCAGGCTCAAGTGACCACAGATTCTATTTGAGTTTCAACCCTATTGTTAATGCTGGTTTAACATCAAGAAAAATTCGCGTTAAAGCTGTTCCAAACCTTGGAATGAACCTAAGTTTGAGCAACACACTCACCAACCAAAGTTTGACTTATGGAGGACGTGGTGATTCAGTCTACTCAAAAACAACCAGTTTTAATGCAATTAGACTTTCATTTGAATCAAATTCATCAAATAGTTCAGTTATTGATTATGGTTCACTTACCTACGATAAATCTAAATTCTATTTCTTTGAGAAAAAGAACACATATTCAACAACCACCCAAAAAGAATATTTGTCTAGACTTTCAGGTTATTTTCCTGAAGGAAGATTGGTTGAAGTTTCAAGAGAATTTGCAAAAGCAGCAGACGGCAACGGAATTGACTATGCATATGGTTCATGGTCAGCAAACAAAAAGCAAACCAATTCTGCTGTAATCAAAGGAACAATTTACGGAACATATTACTATGACCAATTTGAAGATCCAACAAGTGGATTCAATTCATTGTTTGGATATGATGGTGCAAAATATGAACCTGTTCCTGATGGTGAACAATATGATCAAGCGGCAAACTATTTTAACTATGATTCAGCAAACAAAAAATTCAAACTTTATGTTCACAATTTAAGTGATGGCTGCTGGCAAGAAAAACGTGTTAATGGCATGTATGTAAGAGTTTATAAAAATGTTGGGGGTTTCAACCTTTACAAATTGAATCTCACAACAAAATATTTTACTGCTATTAACTTTGGTTCAAAAACAAGTGCAGAAGTTGTTAATAATTTTTCAAGTTACCCACAATATAGACTTTTTGAGTTGCTTGGAGCAGAAAACCGTGGTTCAAACGTAAACTTCCCTAGCACACTTTATGTTACAGCAAATAGTGACTTTGATGGTTATGTGTTCTATGCAAATTTTGTTAAAGTAAACAATTTTACAGTTTCAGGAACTATTTATGATTCAGATTCTATCTTAAATTCAAAAGATGCAAAACTTTCTGGCGTGTTATTCAGTGTTTATAACAAGAATAGAGAAAAAATTCCTGCTTATGACACTGTTAGTGCACCATATGGTTACAAAGGTAGTGTTGATGGATCTAAATTTACAATTTCAAATCTTCCATATGGCTCATATGTTGATTTTGAAAAAGTTATTGATTCTGAAAATAACTATAAATTCTATGGAACATACGTTTCAGATAGACCACTTGGACAAAATGAAAACGGTATAATTTCAGTTTTGCAAAACAATGTTCTTAAAAAATCTCAAATTTATGCCGTTGTTGTAAAGGAAGCCCTTGGCGGTATACTTTATTTAAGACCAGACCAAACATCATTTACATATAACGGTCTTACCTACTACATTGACAGCAAATTAAATATTTATGACGCTCAAAATAATTTGAGCACAAATTTTGTTGCTGAAAATCTTTATCAAACATTAGATTTACCAAATGTTTCCCTTCTTGGAACAAAATTTGATAAAGATACTTCCCTTGTTGTTAACGTTTATGCTAATGACAATGGAAAAATTGTGGACCCAACCAAAGTTGGTATTTCTTATGAAGTTATCAAAACGGTTTCATCATATGTAGATTCTCTTGGTTGCATAAGAACAACAGTTTATGCTTCGTTTGTATTGCCTAGCAATGTTACAATTCAAAAATACAATGTTGTTACCGATAATACTATTTCAACAGCAATTTATGAAAATAGTAATGCTGAAAACAGCATGATTTTGAAGACAGTAACTTTGAGTGAAAAGAAACAAATCAATAAATATTATTACCTTAACCTTGAAAAAGGTGTTCATGACGTAACAAAAGTTAATAGTGGTATAAATTCATTAAGACGAACTGAAGGTGGCGTTCAAAAAGTTTACACATATCACTCATTAAGCAGATATTCAGGTGAAGACGGAACAGAAACAATTTGTAGAATTTACAAGTCAGTAGATTCATTTGATATGATGGCTGAAGTTGATGTTGATGGAACAACAACTTATGACCTTTTAAAACTTGAAGAAATCCACTATTCAACAAATGCAAGTGATGTTAACTATTTGCAAGAAGTTACAAGTAACCCTGACCCAACAGAAATTGAAGCTTCTCAAACGATGAGTGTTTATAACGTTTTGGTATTCAATGGCTATGTTTATGTTTCTGGTCAAGCAGGTCCAATTTCATTAAGTGGGCTTGAATTTACTTCAACGAAAAGCAACTACAAGTTTGATGACGAAAAAACTGTTACAAACAAAACTTACTACAATATTTTTGATGCAGATAAAAAGCTTTCAATCGTTCAAAATTACTTAATAAACAAACGTATTGTTGGTATTTCTGGAAATAAATTTGTTGTTGCAAACTTTGCCACTGCAAGCATTGATAAAGTCAATCAAACTGCTGAACTTTCATTTGGAACTGAAGTTTATGACACCTATTTGCACAGTGCTACAATAAAATTAATCAAACCATTAAGCACGAAAGCTGTAGAGTTAAGCACCTCACAATTGCAAAAAACATCAAAAACATTTGGTTTGCAAAGAAACAACATGATTGTTAATGACACAAATATTGAATACTACACTTACACATACAATCAAAAAGATTATTATTTTTACAATAACAAATCATATAAAACATTAAATCAATCACCTGAAAGTGCAAGTGATGTCTTTTCTGATGAAGTTGATTATGAAACAGAATTTTGTCTTAATGGTTCAAATGTTAAATTTAACTTGAAAAGAGATGCTGAATATATGATTGTAACAAGACAATATGTTGCAATTAACAGCAAAAAATATTTCTATGATGAAATTAACCAAAAATTCTTCTTAACATTCTACTGCACTGGAGATGAAGTTGATTTTTCTGAAACATTAGGCTATGCATCATACACTCTCACAACGGTTGGACCAAAACTTACTGGCGTTAAGTTGAATGTTTACACTTTTACAGACGGTTCTTCAGATTATTACATCAACACAAAGGATCAAGAACATCTCTTTGTTGATGAATATTTTTCAAGATACTGCAATGTTAGTGATAGATTTACATTCGTCCCTGCCCCAACAGCAACATCAAGTGCAACAATTGAGTTGATTGAAGATTTTAGAACATTGATTCAATTTGACTTGGAATTTACAAACAATGATGGTTCAGCAGCAAAACAAACTGTTTATATTAAAGATTCATCATTCACTTTGTATGATTATTCAACAAAAACAGCAATTAACAATTTCTGTTATTTTAATATAAAAGTAAACTCTGCTTCAGAAAAAATTTCTCTTAAATATGGTTCAAGTTACACAACAATAGTAACTCCTGATGGATCATTTGATCGTGAAGCGTTTATGACAGGAACCGGCAAAGGTTCAACTGCTGGCTTGAAAATTAATGACGATGAATCAAATTCAGCTGAAGTTCTTTATAAAAGCTCAATTATGGATGGTATGAGAGCATTGTTTTTGACAACACGTTACTTTGGAACTGGAAACACTTCTGTTGCTGTTCAAAGTTACAAAACTGACATGACTTTGTATGCCTTCCCTATCAATAACACTTATTACTACTTAAGATTCTTAACATCATCAACATATGAAATTTATGCCGATGAAAAGTTTACAGAAACTTCACTTTTCAATAACAAAAAGATTTTAGGAAAATCAATTAATAAGAAATTAGATATTGAAGATGATGCCTATATCTATTATAATGAAAAGAATTACATAACTGTTGATGAAAGTTATAATAAACGACTTTATCCAATTTATGATGACGTTGTTATGAGCTCATCAAATCAACGTAGTGACGCAATGCTCTATAATGATAATGGCACTTTTAAACTTCTCTTCTTCTATGACATTAAAAACAACAAATATGTTGTTGACTCAAAAACTTTTGAAATAGACTTTGGCGATACTGCTAAAAAGCAATACAAAACCTACAACGCACATCATCAAGGCGCTGGAGGTATTGGTGGATTGTTTGATAGTGATGAAGACGAATCTGTTATCTATTATGGAATATCAGACAGCCAAGAAGTTATTTTGATTGGAAATAAAAAGATTACTGGCTACAGCAATGACACATCTTCAAGTGATAAAATAAAAAGTAAGTGTTCAGATGTTTATGAAGTTAGTTTTAATACAGATAAGAATAATTACCAACTTAAGATCTTTGATTCACATAAAATTAGTTTGAATGGCGAAATTTTGAGTGAAGGATATACAACTTTTGCTAAGTCAACTATTTGTTATGGATATTATGATATTGAGGAATATATTTCGGCCGGAACAAAATTCTACTACTTCACCACTCCACTTGCAAAAAGTGTTAGTACTTATGATGCAAACGGAAGACAAACTCCAGTAATCAATCATATCTATGGTATTTCTAACTTTGACAAGTTGAAAACTGAAGGCAAAATTCAACTTGGAAATGATATTGACAGAACCTCAAACTTCTACAAAGTTATGGGTGCAAAAATCATTAGTAACATGTATTATTATGTTGCTGCTGTTGGTGAAGGCAACGAACCAACAACCATTTACGTATTCCAAGAAAATTCAACTGAATCAAGTGGTCAAACATCTTACTACGAAACAAAATACTATGAAAAAGGCACAGACACTGTTTATACTGGCCAAGTTTACACAAAAACAAGCTTTATATATAGAACAGTATTTAAAGATGAAAATGGAAACGAAATTAAGCCTATTTCAACCAATGGCGAAAACTTGCCATATTCATACGCTGCAACCAAAGATGGTGATAAATACTATATCAATTATAACAATGAAGCTACAAAGTATTACATTGGCACTGTTTCAAGTAGCACCCTTACACTTAAATCAGAAGTCGCTAAAAACGAACTTTACAAGCTTTATATTGATGTTACTTCAAGAGTGACAGCAGATACTGATTTGGCAGCAAACTCAATTTATAAAGTTGGTTCTTATTATTACCAAGACACTGGAATTGAAGTTATTGGTTACAAGAAAAACAGTTTGGTTGTTATTAAAAATATGTCATTTGCAATCGGAAACAACTCAGGAAAAGTTACCGATTCGTTTGGCACAGAGTATAACTTTACTGATGCTACTTTAAAAGATTCAAGTTCGTCAGATTACTCAATTGTTATGAACTTGTCATTGCAATCAAGCAATGAATATACAGATGATGTTTTTGAAGCTGGAAAATTTAGACTTACAGATGATCCATCTGGAACATTGTATTCAAAAACAAACATTTCATACAAAACAAACTATTCTGATTTGGATTCAAGATATTTTTCTGATTTTGAGCGCACAAATAGTGATTATCAAGCAAATAAGAGCAGTTACTCTTACTATCTTGACATTTATATTAAGTATACCCTTTATATCTGTTATGGTTCATCATCAACATTGACACCACTTGACATGTATGTTGATAAAGACGGAAAGTGTTATAAAAAAGTTGGTATGGATACTGATAATGTAACGACACTTCTTTCTCCTCTTATTGATAGTGCTGGACAAAAGATAAAATTTGAAAACTTGTTCACTTCAAAAACTGATGGAAGCCAAGTTATTAACATTCAATACTTGTTTGGAACTTATCTTGACTCAACAAAAATCTACAAGAAAACAAATGCTGAAACATATTATTTGCGTTCAGGTAATGGTTACTATAGCTTTAACGGAATTGACATGAAATTTGTTTCAGAATCTGACCTTTATTTGAGCATTGTTCAAACAGGAGAAGAACTTGCAAATGGCTCAGAATTTGATTCATCATTAACATATTATTATAAAGCACCTGATAACACCTTTAAACTTTATGTTTACAATAGAACTGATGAATGTTGGGATGAAAATGGCTTGTATAAGAGTGGAACAAATGTTCATCTTCGTAAAGTAGATGTTAAATCTGATTTGGAAGAAGTTTCATCAAAACAAAACGCAAGTTATGTTTTCCGTGACAACGATAACAACAAGTTCTATTATGTTCTTGCCGGTTTTGATTCTTTTAGCATGAAAGAAGTTTACGCAAAAGACGGTCAAACACCAAACTCATACAAAGCTGTTGCAAATGGTGATGTTTACAACTCAAGTTATGTTTATTATCTTAAAACAGATTCAAAGTATGAACTTGTTACAAACCCAAGAGAATACTTTAGAGCAGATAACAAATTCCCTTCTGCTAGTCATATAGGCGCAGATCTTTACTATGGAATGATTAAATATGGCAAAGTTTATGAATCAACCAAGGCTCCAGATGAATTTTCAACATTAACAGACTTTTCAAAGAAGCGTTTAACAAGAGATAATTTAAAAGAAGGTTCTGTTACATTAAGATCTGAACTTGTTTATGACTATGAAAACAAAAAGATTATTCAAATTAATGCTGATGGAAACTCAATCGAATATGCAAGCGTCAACATTTCAACATCTGAAGTAAGAATCAACAGCACAGGAAAAACTCTTGCCGGTGCAAAGATGGCTTATGACTACTTCACTCAAAACTTCTACTTTATTGATAACAGCCAACTTAGATATTTGATTACTTATGACAAGGGTGCAAACAAATTTGACTACTCTATTGGTTCATCAACCTACAACTACGTTTATGAATTTAACTATCACTATTCAAGAGAAAGTGATACCCTTGAATTTAGACCACAAGCTACCTACTTTGCATTCACTGAACTTTCACTTATTGACGTTAAAATTCAAAGAGGAACTGAAGCTAGCACACTTCATAGATTCAAAATTCGTGACACTGAAGGCGTTGAACAAAAATATAACGTTGATATTTATGCAACCGAATTGATGGTTAACAAGTTGATTAAAAAATTTGATATTACAGCTCAATCAATCTTGTCTTACTATTCCGATGCAAAATTTATCAACGAACTTGATGTAAGGACTCTTACATATGTTGTTGATACTGGAAATGCAACTCACTATGCAAAGACGGGAAACCCTGATGATCCATTTGTAACCCTATTTGGAAAATACACATATTCCGACTCGTCAGGAGCGGATGTTGCTTATCCTTCATATTCAGTCGTTATACCAAAAACGCAAGAGAGTCCACTATATGACTTGAATGCTTACTTTTCTGTTGACTACACAAATTCAAGCAACGTCACAGAAGGTTTCCCTGGTGTAAAACTTATTGATGGTGTGCCATATGTAAACCCAGTGTTTGCATTTAATGTTTATCACAAAAAAGGCGAAGTAGCACTCGTCAATTTTGCATTGCTTGTAAATAATGGCTATTATGTTGAAATTCTTAATAGTCTTTCACAAAAAAATAATGATTCAATCATTTCAAACTTCACAACAATGACATTTAGAGCAACACTTGCAAACTTGTATGCTCAAGATCATATTGATAAGATGTATTATATTGTTGATAAGACCCACTACAAGCCAATGCGTGGTTTTAAACTCATTTCGGTTGAAGCAGAACCAAGAATCCAAATTTCAACCTACACTGATTACTACAATCAATACATGAATAATTCTGAAAAATATAGAGACATCTATATGCTTGCAGAAGTTTATGCTTCTCTTTCAGATGAAGAAAAAGATTCTTACCATGGATTGATTAAAGATAATGGTAGATATTATCAAATTTATTCAGTTAACTTAAAAATTACTGATGTAAAAGAAAAAGACTCAGATTTTGCAGATAGTTTCCTTTATTATTCAGATTCAACCAACAAAGACAACTATTCTGTTTATGAAAGAGTTTATATCATGAAGAGTGGCAAGTTCACAGAACTTGTTGATGATAGTTGTGCAATTTGGAAGTCTGACACATCAAGCATCAATGATATTCCAAATCTTGATATTCACTCTTACACACAAGATAAAAACACAGGTATAATCTATGTTACATCTGGTGGCGAAAATGAAGATATCAACACAATCTGCAATGGTTTGGAAGGTGTTGATTTGACTGAAAATGCGAATTCTGAAATCAATTATGACAAAGTTATGATTGCTGGTTTAACATCAGCCTACAAAGTTAAGAGCACAAACATTGAAAACTCAACAAGCATGCAAACTTATTGGTTTGATAAAGCTACTTCAATCATGAACAAAACTGACACAAGCGAAATTTATCTTGAATGCGGCGAAGAATCTGTTGTGATTATGGCTTCCCCACTCATCTCATTTGATGGAAATATTTTCTATCGTTTGAAAGAATGGAAAGTTTACGTTCGTGAAAATAGCGAATATATCACATATGATTCAGTTACAACCGAAGCTCTTGGAGATGACAGATACAGTGCTGTTTGTAGATTTACATCTCAAAATCCTGGATACTTTTTGTTCCTTCCTGTTTATGAAAGAGTTTATTCAATTTCTCTTGCCATTGAAGTAAAAGATGGTTCAATCAACGTTGGTGGTAACATTAACATCAACGCAAGTGCGCCATCTGTTGATATCAAGAAAGATAACTATCAAGACGAATTCTATTTCATTGAATACACAAAATCTAATGACCTTGAGTCATATGTTTCACCTATTGAAACAAATTCATATTTGTATTTCACAGGAAAATTTGATGCAACTGGTGAACCAATCTTTTCAAAACTTGAAGTTAATCAAAATTATCAAAATCAACCAAATGCAATTTCTCGTCTTTTGATTTATGCAGTTGAAGAAAAGAGGTTCTTCTTTGGTTTGTTTAGAAAATCATACGAATATTATAGAGTTTTAACTTACAAAGGAACTACACTTCAATCATACGATGCAATTCAAAGAATTCGTTTGGGAAGTTCAACAAAATTAACTGAAGATGTTCCAAGCATTATTGAAGTTACAAACGAAAATGGTTACTACAAATTTAATTACAACAAAAAATCAAGTGACGTAACAACACAAAAGACAATATTCTATGATAGACAAGGTTTCCGCCCTGTT
>CAKVMF010000031.1 GCA_934771675.1 uncultured Clostridia bacterium | reverse complement strand
TCTTGAAACATCAATCAATGGTGCAAAAGCTGTTATTATCAACGTTAAAGGTGGTTTTGACTTAACTTTGGAAGAAGTTAATGATGCTGTAAATTTGGTAAAAGAAGTTGTTTCTCCAGATGCAAACACAATCTTTGGTGCAACCATTGATGAAAATTACAATGATAGAATGATTGTAACAATTGTTGCAACGGGTTTTGAAGGTAGCAGATTTGAAAATGCAACCGCACAACCACAACAAAGAGTAAATCCAATTATTCAAGCAGGTCAAATGCAACAACAAAATCAACAAGCTCGCCAAGATTCAGGAAACTTTGATAGAAGTAGATTCAATGAATTTGTTACAGGAAAGCCAAGTGTTTCATCAATTTTTGAAAGAAACTTTGACACAAGTCTTCCAAAAAATAATAGTTTGGGTCCAAATCCTTATCAAAAACCAGTTGAAGAACAACCAAAAAAAGAAAATTGGACTGAAATGGATTTGTGGAACAAATTAAGCAAAAATGCAACAAATCAAAATCAACCGCAACCAAGTCAAGTTCAACCAAATATGAACGAACAACTTGATAGAAAATATGGTTTGAGCTCTGAACTTGGTCAAGGTTATCAAAACCAGGTTAGAGGCAATTTAACTCAAAGTCAACCAGTTCAAAACAACAACCTTGATTCAAGAGTTAAAGTTGATGATGCTGAAATCCCACCATTTTTAAGAAGAAAATTCAATAAATAAAATTTTAAGTAACAAATTTTGAAAATTTTTCAAGTTTGTTACTTTTTTATTGTCAATTTTTTCGAATTTAACTTATAATAATAACAGCATAATGGAGAAGAAAATGGATTATAAATCAAATTTTGAACTTTGGGCTAAAAATGTAAAAGATAAAAAAGTTTTAGAAGAATTAAATGCCATGACTGAAAGTCAAAAAGAACAGGCATTTTTTAAAGATATTGAATTTGGAACGGCGGGGCTTCGTGGAATTGTTGGGCTTGGAAGCAACTTGATGAATGTTTACACAGTTGGAAGAGTTTCAAAAGCAGTCGCTTTGTATATGGAAAAAATTAATGCAAAATCTATTGCAATTGCTTATGATAGCAGGGATATGTCGCCAGAATTTGCAAAACTTGCTGCAAGAATTTTTGCGTATCATGGCATTAAAGTTTATCTTACAAAAACAATGATGCCGACGCCATATCTTTCATTTATGGTTAGATATTTTAAGTGTGATATGGGTATAAATATAACCGCTAGCCACAATCCAAAAGATTATAATGGCTATAAAGTTTATGACAGCACTGGCTGCCAGTTGCTTGAAGAACCATCTTACAAAATTATGGAAATTGCTGAAAGTTTGAGCTATTTTGATGTGAAAATGACTTCATTTTCAAAGGCTGTTGATGAAAAAACTATCGTTATTGTTGACGAAGAAAACTCTGTTTTTGAAGCATACATTAAGGCAGTAAAAAAGCAATCTCTTCATAAAATTAAAAATATAACAGCTGTCTACACAGCTTTAAACGGGGCTGGAATAAAAACCTTGCCAAGAGTTCTTGAAGATCAAGGTGCAAAACTTATTTTTAACAAAGTTCAGTGCAAGCCAGATAAAAATTTCACAACTTGTCCTTATCCAAATCCTGAAATTGACAGCGTTTATGACACGTCTATGGAGTTAGCAAAGAATAGAAATGTGGATTTAATTTTGGCTAGTGATCCAGATGCTGACAGAATTGGTGTTTGCGTTAATCAAAAAGGAAAATTTATTCATCTGACTGGAAATGAAATCGGTGTGCTTCTTACAGATTATTTGTTTTCAAACAGAAAAGAAAAGGGTGGCATACTTGTAAAATCAATTGTTTCAACAAAGCTCGCTGAAAAACTTGCTGAAAATTATGGTGGAAAAACAAAGAATGTTTTGACTGGTTTTAAATATATAGGTGAGTTTGTTCGTAAGCTTGAAACAGAATCAAAAGAAAAAGATTTTGTTTTGGGATTTGAAGAAAGTTCTGGTTATCTTTCAGGGGCATATGTTCGTGATAAAGACGCAACTTTAGGTTGTATGCTTATTGCGGAAGCTGCAAGTGAGCTGAAAAAACATGGCAAAACCCTATATGATCGTTTGATTGAAATTTATGACAAATACGGCTATTATCAAGCAAAAACAATTTCGTTTGAATTTGATGGTGTTGAAGGTCAGGAAAAAATGCAGAAAATTTTGAGCGGATTTAGAAGTCATTCACCAAAAGAATTTGCAGGCTTCAAAGTTAAAAATATTATAGATTATCAAACAGGCTTTGAAGATTTGCCAAAGGCAAATGTTATTGAATACGACCTAGAACATGGGAAACAAATAATAATCAGACCATCAGGAACTGAACCAAAAATTAAGGTTTATTTAACAGTTGCAGATTCGCTTGAAACTAACAAAAAGAATTTTGAACTTTTAATTAATGAGTTTTCAAAATTGATGAAATAAAGATGCTTCTTTTGAAGCATTTTTTATTTGGACAAAAATTTCACTTTGGTGTTAAAAGCAGACTTAAAAATTGATTATTTGCTAAAAATTTTAGAGCGAAAATTATGATAAAAATTTTATAATTTTGCTATGGAACAAATTATAGAAATTGTTATTGAAGGTTTGATTTTAAATTATTTGAGTTTACTTTGCTTGAGAGAAGTTTTTTCACTCGATGAGAAAAAGAGATATCTTTTGTTTTTATGTGTGCCGAGCGTTATGTGCTTGCTTTGTTACTCTTTGCTTAAACTAAAATTTTATCAATTGATTTTTCTTTTAACTGGTAGTAATATTTTAATAACTATTTTAATTGCCGATGAATATAAGCCAAAAAGAATTTTTGGAATATTTTTTTCTTATGAAATAATTTTGTTTGCGGTTGCTGGAATAAATAAATTTTTATGTGAGTTTTTCAAAGTTGTATTTGAGTCTTATTTTCACATAAAATTGACAAAATTTTTAGATTTAGCCGTATTTTTATTCCAAACGATATTCATTTTTGCGATTTTTAAACTTACAAGATATTTAACAAATCAAAGGAGAATCAAGAATTTTTTGTCACGTGTGTCATTTTCAATAAATGGCAAGCATATAGTTTTGACAGGTTTACTTGATAGCGGAAATTCTCTTTATGATGATGTAACTTTGGCTCCAGTTATTGTTGTTTCGGCTGATGTTTTAAAAAATGTTTTTGACGACGAACTTTTTGATGAAGTTGTTTGTGGGAACTGGAACGCTGTGAATGTTGACGGCTTCGTTAATTTTGTTTCGGTTGGAACAATTGAAAATGAATCACATTTGCCAGTGTTTAGAAATATCACAGTGTCAGTTGATGTTGCAGGAAGAGTTCAAAAACGAGTTTGTTCAGTTGGTTTTGACAGCCAAATTTTCAAGAAAAAGAAGTTTGAGTGCATTGTTCATAGAGATTTTGTTTAGGGGGAAAGATGTTTAATTTTATTTTTAAACTTTTCAAAAGAACGCCAAAAAATTATATTTTTTACATTGCAAATGGAACGGAAATTTTGCCTGAAAAATTGACTTCCGGCGAAGAAAATCTTCTTGTTATGCAAATGAAAAATGGCTCTGAAGAAGCTAAAAATCAGCTGATTGAACGCAACTTAAGACTTGTTGTTTACACGGCACAAAAGTTTATAGGCTCAAATGTAAATATTGAAGATTTAATTAGTATTGGAACGATTGGTCTTATCAAAGCTGTATCATCTTTTGATGGCGAAAAGAATATAAAAATTGCAACTTACGCATCAAGATGTATTGAAAATGAAATTTTGATGCATCTTCGTAAGACTGCAAAGTTGAAGCGAGAAGTTTCACTTGACGAGCCATTAAACACAGACAGCGAAGGAAATGAACTTTTGATTTCAGATATCTTAAGCAGTGGTCCTGATGAAGTTACAAAAAATTTGGACAAGGAAGATGACTCAGCAAATCTTAATTTGGTCCTCAATAATTTGAGTGAAAAAGAAAAGGAAATTATGTGTATGCGCTATGGTTTATATGGCAAAAAAGAAATGACTCAAAAACAGGTTGCTGATTATTTTGACATATCACAATCATATATTTCAAGAATTGAAAAAAAGATTTTAGACAAAATGAAAATAGAGATTTTAAAGCTCGCTTAACCAAAATTACATAACAAAAACGCAAATAAGGTCAAATTTTGAAGGTTTTTGACTAAATTTGCGTTTTTTGTTAGTTAACATTTTGGTGCAATTCTTTAAGTGCATCTTTTTCAAGTCTTGATACTTGGGCTTGGCTGATGCCTATTGTGTCTGAAATTTCCATTTGAGTTTTTCCGGCATAGTATCTCAAAAACAGTATTTGTTGTTCACGCTTGCTTAAGTTTTTTAATGCTTGCTTCAAAACGGTTCTTTCAATTATTTTGTCATCACTTGAATTGTCTTTAATTTGATCAATAACCAGCATTGAATCTCCGTCGTCATGGAAAACTGTATCATAAAGCGAAATTGGCTCGCTGATTGCGTCCAAGGCTTCGGCAATCAATTTTTCAGCAATTCCGGTTTCTTTTGAGATCTCTTCAATTGTGGCTTCTTTGTTTGATGTTTTAAGAATTTTTTCTTTTGCTTGCATTGCTTTGTAAGCCACATCTCGAATGCTTCGTGTGATTTTCATTGAACTGGAATCTCGTAGATATTTTCGAATCTCGCCAATAATCATTGGAACGGCATAGGTTGAAAATTTTACGCCAACGCTTGTGTCAAAATTATCAATAGACTTAATGAGTCCAATAATTCCAACCTGAAAAATATCATCTGCATTGCATTTTGAATTCGAAAATCTTTGAACGATTGATAAAACTAAACGCATATTGTAAATTATAAATTTTTCTCTTGCTTCTTCGCTTCCAGACTTAATTTCTTGCATAAGCTGTGCAAGTTCAACGTTTGTGCATCTAGGAAGAGTTGATGTGTCGATTCCACAAATAACAACTTTTTTTGACATGGGGTTCTCCTATGTTGTTATTTTTTGCTTAAAAATTCTTTTTATTCAGCATGGTGTATTACAATTTAAAATTTTTGAATATAATTAAGTATGGAAATTTCTTTTACAGACCTTAAACAAAAGGAAGTTGTAAATATCTTTGATGGCAAAAAATTGGGCAGAATTATTGATATTTTGTTTGAAAATTCAACTGGAACTGTTAAGGGTGTTATTGTTCCGGGTGAGAAAAAGTTTTTGAGAAGGGGTGATGATGTTTTTATTCCGCTTGATTTAATAAAAAAGATAGGTGACGATGTAATTTTGGTGAAATTAAATTTAGGTGGATCAGGTTATGTTTACGGGACTCAAAATTACGTTTCAAGCAGGGTGGTTTCACCGGAAAATGCAGGCTACGGGAGATATTATTATAATGAAAAATCAAAAACTGCCATCAAAGGTCAAAGTCAGTCAAATATACAAGAATTTGCAAGATATAGAAGATTAAAAAAGTGATTATTTAAAAAGCGGAGAGTAAAAATAAAAAGCAATAAAGGCTAGTAACAAATTTCAGCTTTATACGATTTTTATAAAAACTACTAAAAATTTTTGACTATTTATAAAAATCAGAATTGAACGATTTTAAAAAACTGTTTACTATTCAAATTGAACAAAAATATAACGAAATTTTATATTCGTTGCAATGTATCACAAAATATTGTATAATAGTTATGTGAGGATACAATATGAAGTGTTTATTTTGTGGCTCTGAAGATAGCAAAGTTATCGATTCTAGGGTTAGTGAAGAATTAAACGCAATCAAGCGTAGAAGAGAATGTTTGGGGTGTGGTCGTAGGTTTAATACATACGAAACAATTGAAGTTACTCCAATTATGGTTATAAAAAGCAATGGAAATAGGGAAAGATTTTCAAAAACAAAAATGAAAACGGGAATCATTAAAGCTTGCGAAAAACGACCTGTTTCAACTGCTGATATTGATAAACTTGTTTCGGAAATTGAAAAGAAAGTTTATAATTCATTGGAAGATGAAATCTCATCAAAAACAATTGGCGAATATGTTATGGAAGGGCTAAAAGATTTAGATGAAGTTTCATACATAAGGTTTGCATCTGTCTACAAAAAGTTTAAAGACATAACAACATTCTTTGATTTTGTTAATGAATTTGAAACGATGCTTAAAAATCAAGATGATCCAAAAAGCAGAATGCTTAAGCTCGATGAATCAAAAAATAAAGCAACAACTGAAGATAAAAAATAACTTGCAAACGCAAGTTATTTTTTTTACATAAAATTAATAAACTTTAATATGGTGAAATTAATTGATGTTAAACGAAATCAAAATTTTGTTATTGAAAAAATTGATATTGAAGATGGAAAAATTGTTAAGCAATTAAAAAATCTTTTAATTGATGAAGGTAGAAAAATCTCTTTGCTATACACAAACTATGGGGCTAAAACTTTTATGGTAAAAGTTGATGGAACAAGTTTTGCTATTGATAGAAAAATTGCAGAAAAAATTTTTGTTAAAGAGATTGGCTTATGAATAATATAATTTTGATTGGAAATCCCAATGTTGGAAAGACGACACTCTTTAACACATTAACAAAGAGCAATGAAAAAACTAGCAACTGGCATGGTGTTACTGTTGGTGAAAAATCCAAGTGCTATAAGTTTAAAGGTTCAGAGTTTAAAGTTACAGACTTGCCGGGGCTATATTCAATTGAAGGTTACTCAAATGAAGAAAAGATAGCGTCAAATTTTTTGATGAAACATAAAGATGATTTGATTGTGAATATCTGTGATGCAAACAACCTAAAGAGAAATTTGAAATTGACACAAGAATTATTAAAACATAACTTTAAAGTTGTGCTTGCAATCAATATGGCTTCAGAGTTAAAAAACCTTGATTACAAAAAACTTGGAAATATGCTTGGAGTTCCAACAATTGAAATTGATGCAAGAAAAACGAAGAGTGTAAACTTTTTAAAAGAAATAATACTTGAAAATAGTGGTGATAAAAAAGTGCAAAATCTTGTAAATTTTGCTATAAATCAGTTAAATATTGATGATTTACTGCAAAAAATTGAGAAATATGATTTTGATAACTATAAAATTTCAGATAAAATTGACAAAATTGTTTTAAATAAATTTACATTTATTCCATTGTTTTTAGCTGTTACATTTTTAATATTTTACTTAACATTTGGAAATGTTGGAATGGCAATAACGAGATTATTTACTACATATTTCAGTCAAATATTCGATAATTTGCGAAAATTAATTTCATGCATAAATACATCAAATATAGTAAAAGTGTTCTTGTGTGAAGCTGTAATATCTAGCATTGAAACTGTGTTTGGATTTTTGCCACAAATTGTTTTACTTTTATTTTTTGTTAACATTTTGGAAAGTGTTGGGTTCATGTCAAGAGTTGCATTTATGTTTGATGGATTGCTTAAAAAAATTGGACTAACTGGAAAATCTGTTTTTAGTTTAATGATGGGTTTTGGGTGCACAACGTCTGCTGTCGTGACTACAAGAAATCTTGAAAATATAAATTTAAGAAAGAGAACTGCTTTGCTTTTACCATTCATGAGTTGCACTGCAAAGCTTCCAGTTTTTTTGGTAATTGCATCTTTGTTTTTTGATAAGTATAAATACTTGTTTGTGTTTGGGCTTTACTTGTTTTCAATTTTGCTATCAATTGTTGTTAGTTTATTTTATAAGAAAGTTTTAAAAAATAAAGATGATTTATTTATACTAGAAATGCCAAAATATAGGCTTCCAAATCTTAAAAAAATATGGCAAGACACTTTGACGGTAGTTAAAGATTTTTTAATTAAAGTTGGCTCAACGATATTGTTTTTCAGCATAATTGTATGGATTTTGCAGAATTTTTCTATTAAATTTGAGTTTTTAAATGGTGAAAATTTTACTAAATCTATCCTTTATTTTATCTCTAGCAAGTTATCATTTTTGTTTAAATTTATTGGTCTCGAAAACCCTGGAATCATCTCTGCAATTTTGCTTGGTGTTGTTGCAAAGGAAATGGTTATTGTTGGGCTTGCTATGATTAATGGCGTAACTGGCTCCATAGAATTAATATCTTCATCTTTATTATCAGCATCTTCAGTTTGTTACTTTACACCAATTTCATCAATTGTATTTTTATGCTTTATATTATTATATTCTCCATGTTTGTCGGCGGTTGCTATGATAAAAAATGAGTTTGGGCGAAAAACTGCTGCGTATGTTTTTGTCTTTCAATTTGTTTTTGCTTATTTGATTTCATTTATTGTTTTTAAGGTTTTGAATAATTACAGGTATATTTACATTTTGTTGTTCTTTATTGTTCTTGATATTTTGCTTTCTCTTGTGCTAAAATTGAATCATAAAAATAATAAGTGTAAAGGTAACTGCAATGCTTGTAGAAAAGTTTAAAGCTGATAAGGATGTAAAACTTTCAAAATTAATTGAATCAAAAATTCCATCCTTGTCTTATGGTTCTTTGAATAAAATTTTTAGAAATAAAGATGTTATTGTTGATGGTGTCAGATGTTCTTCTGATAGGTTTGTGACTGCAGGTTCTGAAGTTAGGGTTTTTTATCAAGAACCATTTAACATTGAAAACTCAATTGTTTATGATGATGAAAACATTGTGATAGTAAACAAGCCACGTGGTGTTGAAACAATTAATGATAATGACGAAAATGAAAAATCTTTATTTGATTATGTTAAAAGTTTATCAAAAGAATGTTTTGCTGTTCATAGGTTAGACCGAAACACGTCGGGTCTTGTTGTCTTTGCAAAAAATGTTAAAGCTAAAGAGTCTTTAGATAGTGCATTTAAAAATAGAACTATTGATAAGTATTACTTAACTTTGGTTTATGGATTTATGAAAAGTAGTCAAAATACGGAGCAGGCATTTTTGAAAAAAGATGCAAAAAAATCATTTGTTCAAATTTCAGCTATTCCGCTTGATGGGTATTCAAAAATCCTGACAAAATACAAAGTTTTGGAAGAATATGAAAATTCATCACTTCTTGAAGTTGAACTGCTTACAGGAAAAACTCATCAGATTCGTGCGCATCTTTCGTATCTTGGTAATTTTGTTATTGGTGATGAAAAGTATGGTAGGCATGATATCAACAAAAAATTTAATAAAAAATACCAATGTTTAACTG
>CAKVMF010000030.1 GCA_934771675.1 uncultured Clostridia bacterium | reverse complement strand
GAACTGAATGGAGTTGCATAACTGAAGATGGAACAAAAATGCATATTTTGGCATATGATTTTGATCCATTTTTGCCAGAAGTTGCAGAATATGAAAAACAAATCAAACAATTAATTGCAGAAAAGAATGAAAAACGTATTCAATATGTTTTGGACGCTGGTTATAAATTTTCAGATAAATCTCTTGAATTTTTGAAAACAAGAGAAAATATAAGAAAGCTTGATATTGCAAAATGTTTAACTGAAGATGGTTATTTTGAAGGTCCACAAGAAGCTATTCAACAATTTTTAAAGTTTTTTGAATACAAAAAAGAAGCTAGACTGGATGCAAAAACCGTTGTTTCAACACTTTCAAAACTTGGTGCAAAAATGGTTTGGGCTCATTCAATTCATGGGCTTAATGAAAAACCTTTAACATTTGAAAAAATTGATGAAGTTGTTGCGTCACTTGTTCCATTTGGTTTGGTGGGGCTTGAATGTTATTATTCATTATATAACAGCGAAGAGATTGAAAAACTCAATAGTATAGCTGAAAAATATGGATTGTTTGTAACTGTGGGCTCTGATTATCATGGCACAAACAAATATGTTAAACTTGCTGAAACTTCTGTTGATGGAACAAAAGTTGATGAATCAAGAATAAAATTTGAAAAAGTATTTAAAAATATTATAGAGTAACGAAGGATTATTTGATGAGATTTTTTACAGCTGACACACATTTTTCATTTGATGATATAATGGTTGTTCAAAGAGATTTTAGACCTTTTGAAACTATTCAAGCAATGAATGAAGGTATAATCAAAGTTTGGAACAAACAAGTGAAAAAAGGTGATTTGATTTATCATATTGGCGATTTTGTAAACTACAATTTTCGTGATTGCACGCATTATATGGACTGCTTTGCTTTTGTAAAAAAGATAAAGGCAGATATAATTTTGATTTGCGGTAACAATGAAGAAAGAATTATTGAATCAGTTTATCACCATGATTTTGAAAAGTTTAGGGCTGATCTTATTGCCCTTGGATTTAAAGATGTTGTTCGCGATGGGCTCTATACTGATATTGGCGGGAAAAAAGTATACATGACTCACTATCCGATTAATCACAAAAGGGGAATGGAAAATTTGTTTGGACATATTCACACGTCTTGCTTTGTTAAAAAGTTTGGATTTAATGTTGGAATAGATAATCATTACCTTGGCCTTTTTAGTGAAGACGATATCATTGACTTGTTTTCAAGGCGTCCACTTTTTGATGATAATGTTTATAAAAACTAATGCAAAGTTAAGATTAATTATAAAAAAATGGAGATGATTAAACGCATCTCTATTTTTTTGCATAAAATAATAAAAGAATTTTTCAAAAGGGGTATTGACAAATATGATTACTTATGTTAAAATAACCATGTAATCAAAAATTACAGGTTTAAAATGTAAAAAATAAAACATAAATGTTAATATTTTTGCATTTTGTTATTGAAATTTTTTAAATTAATGGGGGATTTTTTATGACAACATTACAAATTGTTCTTTTGAGTTTAGCAGGTGTTTGTGTTTTGGCTTCAATTGTTTTCATGATTATGTTTATCGTTGAAATTTCAGTTGAGTCAAAGGAAGAAGAAACTGTTGAAACTCCAAGTGTTTTCATTAACAATAACGTTGTAGTTAATGAAGAAAAGGAAAGTGCAAGTGTAAGTGATATGCTTGCAAATCTTGACAAACAATCAAAAGAAGACGTTGAATCAACAGAGGAAGCAAAAGAAGAAACAGCTGAAGTCGTTGAAGAAGAAAAGAATGAAACAGTTGAAAACACTGAAACTGTTGAAGAAGCTCCAGTTGAAGAAGCTCCAATTGAAGAAGCAAAAGAAGAAGTTAAGGAAGAATCAACTGAAGAAGTTAAAACTGAAGAAGTTAAAGAAGAAACTGTTGAAGAAAAAGCAGCTGAAACTCCAATTGAAGAAGTTGCTGAAACAATTGAGGGTGGAGATGAAGATTCTTCAGATGATGACAACCTTGATGATATTTTGGAATTTAAGAGTGAACCACACGAAGATATAACAGCTGGTTCAGTTATTGACTACAAAGCTCGTTTGGAAAAAATTATTGCAAACAGAGATAAAATTGACAGAGATTTGGGAAAAATTCAAAAATCAATTTTGAAATATGAAAGAACAAAGAGAAGAATGAACAGAAATCAAAAGATGCTTGATAGACGTGCAGGAGAACTTACAAATCTTAACCTTGTTATGTATAGCGTAACCGACATTAAAAATGTTGATGAAGAAAAGAAAGCAAAACAAGAAGAACTTACAGCACACATTGCAGAACTCAAAGCAAGCATTCAAGATGCTGATGAATTCATTGAAAGCAACAAAGAAAAGAATGATCACAATGTTAAAATGGCAAAATTCTTGCTTCAAGAAAAATCTCGTTACAACGAAGAAATTGCTGAACTTCAAGAACTCATAAGAAGAAGTGAAGACACAACTGAAACAGCATAACAATTGCACATCAGTTAATAATACCATGGTAGTAAAGCCTATCATGGTATTTTTTTTGTTTCAATAAACAAGTGTCCGCAATTGAATATATTTTTTGTAAGCATTTGAGAGTATAAGAAATCACTGCAATTAGCATGTCATTGCGAGAAGTGCGGAAGCACGACGTGGCAATCTTAACCGCGATATAAACGGAATAGACCCTCACGTCAGCCTTACGGCTTCCTCAGGGCGACATGCTCTGGTTTGTGTTTTTATTATACTTTGGGTTTACGTGATTGCGATTTAATATGTTTTTCTGCAAGCATAATATAAACTTGATATTTTATATGCAATTTCGCATGGCAATTTGTTTTACTATTTTTGAAATAAATGTTATCATTTTGTTGTAAAATAAAAGGGAAGGCTAATTGTGTTTAATATTTTAAGAAAGAAAAATGTTAATGATCAAATTCAAGTAAACAAAAAAGTTAAGATTGGTTTGGCTCTTGGTGGTGGCGGTGCAAGGGGTATTGGTCACATTGGCGCACTCAAAGCTTTTGAAGAACTCGGCGTTAAGTTTGATTATATCGCTGGAACAAGTGCTGGAAGTGTTGTTGGTGGACTTTATGCGTTTGGAAAAAGTGCCTCAGAAATTGAAGCTCTTGCAAAAAGTTTAAAAAGAAAAGATATAACCAAAAACTTTATCCCTTTTTTGAAACCTGCAAAAACTGAAAGGCTTGAAGATCTTTTGAATGCTGCATTTGGGGATCTTACAGTTTTTTCTGAAATGAAAATTCCGTTAAGTGTTGTTTGCACAGATCTTAAAACAGGAAAAGAAGTTGACTTTGATTATGGAAATGTTTCAAAAGTTATATCAGGAAGCTGCGCAGTCCCTGGAATTTTTTCACCGGTGGTTTATGAAAATATGCACCTTGTTGATGGCGGACTTCGAAATAACGTTCCAGCTGATGTTGTTAAAAATATGGGGGCAAACGTTGTGTTTGCTGTTGATGTCAATCATTTAAGGGGAACGGGCACGCATTCGCTTTCAACAATAAGTGTGCTTTCATCGACGATCGGAATTATGATGCAAGCCAAGGTTGACAATGCAATGCAGTGTGCAGATATGGTTTTTGAACCAGCACTTGAAACCTTTTCGCCACTCAAATTTGATGGTGTTGATCAGATGATACAAATTGGATATGACACGGTTATGGCAAACAAGGATAAAATTCAAAAAATGCTCGGGCTCAATCCAAAAAAAATAGGAAAATATTTTAACAAAGACAACTAAAATTTATGAGAACAAAAGATTATTTCAAGGAAAATTATGTTAGATATGTGATAGTTTTTGTGATGTTGTTATTGCTTGGACTATCATTTTTCTTTGCGTCTAGCATTGAAAGTTTCCTTGGACTAGCCAATGCTTTGGGCAAAAATCAAATTAGCGGGGAAGGTTTCAACTCGTCTTACAAGGTGACTTATATTGATGTTGGGCAGGGCAATTCCACTCTTATTGAATTTCCGGATGGAAAAACCGCACTTATCGATGCCGGAAATGAAATTTATGGCGAAAAGATTGGTGATGTTTTAGCCGAAAAAGGCATAGGTCAAATTGATTATTTGATTGCAACTCATGCGGACTCCGACCATATTGGAGGGTTTAATTACCTTTTGGATTTATTTGAAGTAAAAAACGTGTTTAGACCTTTTCAAATTGCTGGAACCGGTGCTAGTGCTGATAGTTTTGAAGTGTATGACGATGAAGACCTTAAAGGCGTTTATGAAAGTATTTGCTCAATGTCAAATACGCCTAAAATTTCAAGAATAACAAGCTCGATTTACAAAAAATTTATAACAAAAATCTATGACGAAACTTATATACTTGATGGCTCTGCTTGTCAATGCAAAGTAACCGTGTTTTACGATGGCTTAAAAATTGATGGCGACGGCTATTCAATTGAATTTTTCTTTCCAAAACAAAATGCAGACTATGGCATGCTTGAAAATAATTCAAACACTTATGGTTACGCAACCGTTGGCTATGGTGCGTCGGACTCAAACGGATGTTCGGCGATATTTTTGGTTAAAATTGGCGAAGAAAAATTTTTCTTTTCAGGTGATGCACCTTGTTCTTCTGGTTCAAAAACAAAAAAACATTATGAAGAGCTTGACTTTTTAAATTCTCTTTCAGAAAGTCAGAAACAAGACCTTACTGGCGTTTCGGTTTATATTGCTGGTCATCACGGCAGTGCATATAGTTCAAGCGATCAGTTAATCAGCCTTATTTTACCAAGATTTACAGTGATTTCAGTGGGAGAGTTTAACACATATGGTCACCCTGCAGAAAGTATGCTTTTAAGGGTTGCAAAAAATCCAAGAAATGAGAGCGATTATTTGCTCCGAACTGACAAGTCTGGGACAATAACCTTTGGGACGGTTGATGGTGAGCTTAAATACAAACTTGAAAAATTTGATATAAACACAAAGTTTAACATTTCGTGGTATGTTTTAGGGCCCATTATTTTTGTTTCACTTTCGTTTGTTGTTTTTAATATTCGTGGCAAAAAGTCACAAAAACAAATTTTCATTGATTGACAAAATTTATTTATTTTATTATTCTTGAATAATAAAGGGGTTGAAATGGAAAAAGAAAATCAAGTTTTGGTTAATCAAAAATGTATGATGAAAATGGTTTTGAAAGACATTGAAAAACCTCTTTTTCGTGTGACAAAAACCTGTGAAAAACTGGCAAAAAAATTAAGCCAAATTGATGAGAGTATAAGGAATGCAAAACAGGTTGAAGATATATATGCCTTTTCAAAAGACTTTAAAAAAGTTGAAGCGGAGCTTATTTCTTCGCTTGCATTAAGAGATAGATTGCTTGTTATCAAAAATAGAAATGAAAAGCGTCTTGCTTTTGCTGATGTCATTTTTAATAGTGAAGGGGTCTACACGCAAGAACCAAACAAGGGAGAAATTGAAAAAATTCTCAAAGAAGCTCAAGATGCAAATGAAAATTCAATCAATCTCAATTGCGGACTTTCAGGTGATGAAAGAAACGTTTTGTTTGATGGAAATGTTTGGGTTATGGAGGGTTCAAAGTTAAATTTGAGCGATTCAAGAAACCATGAAGCATTTTTGGCTATTGATGAAAATCAACTTGAAAATCTCATGAAATTAGATTCAAAATGCTTGTCTACACTTGATTATATTATGCTTTTAAACGTTGGGTTAAAAAAGAAAATCTTGCATGAAATAGCAATTTTTGTTATTGAAAATTTGGAAAAATGTAGCATGAGTGAAATCAATGAAAAACTCGGTGATTTGCTTTCATTGAAAAAAGAAGTTCCAAGAGATGCAGACAGCTATGTTGCTGGGGTTCAGAACCTTTATGCGGTTATTGAAAAACATATGCTTTTGAAAAATTACCCAAGTTTGGGTGACAAAATTTCAAAACTTGAATGCAATGAAAATAGTGAACTTATTCCTGTTTCAGTGAAAAAAAGATTGGATTCAATTGATGCTGAAAAAATTGAAAATAACGGCAATAAAGCAGCGGACTCTGACGAAAATTAAAGCATTGAAAATTATTTGTCAATGATAGGTGAAGGTGAATAATGAAAAACGAAATCAATTTAACAGAGTATGAAAAAGAATATTATGCTGAAATAAAAAAATGCAAGGTTACAACAAAAGATTTAAAAAAGCTGGGTGTTAGTGACAAAACTTTTGCTGCTGAAAAATGCTTGTTTGATGCTTTTGGTGATGAAATTTATGAATCTTTTGACGGAGAAGTATTGACTGGTAAAAAGAAAGTTGTTAAACTCTCAGATGAAGAAAAATCTCTTGGCAGCGAACTTGAAATGATTTTTAACAAAATTGACAAAAACAAGTTTGATGACCAAGTCGATGAAATTTTAAGAAAGGTGAATGATTGATGAAAGAAAATTTGTTTTTGGTGAGTTACGATTATGACTTGACAAAAAGACTTGCAAGACGCATTGCAGAAGTTTTTTCTCTTCGTGTTTTTGACCAAAAAGAATTATTTGATTTTGACAATATGCCACGAACTCTCGGCGATATTTATGACCAGCAAGGAAAAGAATATGTTTTGAAAAACTTTAGATCAATATTAAAGATGGAACTTGACTTTAAAAACGCAGCATTTGTTGCAGACATTTCCTTTGCTGACAATTGTTATGACTTGTTTTATAAGATTAAACTTTTCAACTTTGTTGTGTTTTTGCACAAAGATGCCGAAACCGAATTTTTTGAACTTAAAAGCAAAAAGTTTTCAAACAAAAGCGAAGCTGAATTTTTCAAAATGGACAAATCAATCCTTGTTGAGCGTGAAAATTTGATTGAAAAGGATTGCGCGGATATTTCGGTTGATATAACTGGACTTTCTGATGATGAAATTGTAAAAAAAGTTTTGGAGCAAATGAACAAATTTTACGGCTAAAATGCTGAATTTGCTTGAAATTATTTGAAGATAAATTAGCGGTTTGATATAATGAGATTGTTACATGGAGGTGCTTTGTTTATGAAACAACTTTATGATGCAGATTATATCATTCGTAAAAACAATGAATATGAAGAGCAAATTATTTACAACAGCCCTGTTGAACAAAAACTTAGGCGTATGATTGAAGAAGCAACAAAGGCTTGTGCTATTCAAAATGAAAAATGCAGACTTCAAAAAGAAAAGCTTGAAGCAAAAAGACGTGAAAGAGAAAAACGCTTTTTGGAAAATCAAAATGCGATGGAAATGTAGGGGGAATTATGGACTGGACATGGGTTGTTAACTTGTTTGCAATCATTGGTATTGTTATTGCTGTTATTGTTTTGCTTATTGCAATAGTTTATTTGGTTTGCTTTGTTGTTAAACTTTTGATAAAAACCTTTGGCATAAAAGTGAAATCATCATATGACATTATGGTTGAAGATATAACAAAAAAGGCTGAAGCAAAAAAGGAAAGATTAGAGCAAAAACGTCTTGCAAAAAAACAAGAAAAGCAAGAGCTTTTGAACATGAAACTTGAAAGTCAACATAACATTTTTTTGATGAAAAAACAAAAACTTGAAAATTCACTTGCCGAAAAGGAAACCAAGGCAAAAATCAAACTTGGATTTGCTGAAAAAGAAACTGTGATTGAAGAAGAGCCTGAAGTTGAAGAAGCTCCAAAATCACAAGTTGAAGAAAGTGAAGTTCAAGAGCCTGAAACAAAAGAAGTTCAGATGGAAGAAAATTCTTTAGCTGAAACGGAAAAGAAAACAACAAAAAAATCATCAAGAAGTAAAAATAAATAATTTTTGCACCTTTTTGGGTGCATTTTTTAAAAAAATAATAATTATCAACCATAAAAAATATAATTTATTGAAGGATAAGCACTTGGAAAAAATTATTCAGATTAAAAACTTAAACAAATATTTTGGAGATGTTCATGCCGTAAATGATCTCTCTTTTGAAGTTAGACAGGGTGAATTGTTTGCATTTTTGGGAGTTAATGGTGCTGGAAAAAGCACAACAATCTCAATTATGTGTGGGTCGCTTCAAAAAACCAGCGGTGAAGTTTTTGTTGACGGAAAAAATATTGATGACGGGTTTGGCGAAATTTCAAAAGAAATTGGCGTTGTTTTTCAGTCGTCAGTTTTGGATGGTTCGCTCACCGTTAAAGACAACTTGATTGCAAGGGCAAGTTTGTATGGAATTTATGGTAAGGATGCAAATGACAGAATTGCAGAACTTGCACGCCTTTTGGATTTTGAGCAAATTATGAGCCGAACAGTTTCAAAACTTTCTGGCGGGGAAAGACGAAGAGTTGATGTTGCAAGAGCTCTTTTGCATAACCCTAAAATTTTGGTTCTTGATGAGCCAACAACTGGGCTTGATCCGCAGACAAGAAAAATGCTTTGGAATGTTATTGAAGGGCTCAGAAAAAAACAAAAAATGACCGTGTTTTTAACAACTCATTACATGGAAGAAGCTGCTGACGCTGACTATGTTGTTATTTTGGATTCGGGCAAAATTGTTGCCGAAGGAACACCAATTGAACTTAAAAACAAGTGGACGGGAGACTTTATCAAAATTTACAACACTAGCGAAGAAATTGTTAAAAAGCTGGGCATACCATTTGAAAAGAGAAAAGACTCTTTTGTTGTTGCGGTGAAAGATACAAGCGAGGCTCGTGACTTGATTTTAAAGCACAGCGAAGTTTTTGAAGACTTTGAAATTGAAAAGGGGAAAATGGACGACGTATTTTTGGCGGTTACTGGGAAAAAGCTTGAAGGAGACAACTTATGAAAACATTTGGGGCATTAACAAAACGAAACATAAAAATATTTTTTAAAGATAAAGGTATGTTTTTCACATCGCTTATAACACCAATAATTTTGCTTATTTTGTATGCAACATTTTTGGCAAAAGTTTATAGAGATTCTTTTGCTGCAGCACTACCTGAAGGACTTGTTGTTTCTGAAAAACTCATAAACGGAACTGTTGGTGGGGAGTTGTTTTCATCACTTCTTGCTGTCAGCTGCATAACGGTTGCGTTCTGTTCAAACCTTTTGATGGTTAACGACAAAATTTCTGGGGCAAGAAAGGACTTTTTGATTAGTCCAGTGAAAAAATCTACACTTGCTTTTTCATACTTTTTTGGCACATTAACTTCAACACTTATTGTTAGTTTTGTGGCAACAATTGCTTGCTTTGTTTATATTGCAATCACCGGCTGGTAT
>CAKVMF010000029.1 GCA_934771675.1 uncultured Clostridia bacterium | reverse complement strand
GGGATACTTCCCATCATAAAAATGCTTGAACGCAAGGTTTTTGTTTCAGCCATAATAACCGACGTTGTATTTATTGACCCGGAAATAATCAAATTGCCATCGCTAAAACTAATTTTTTTGCCAAGCTTTTCCAAAATTGCCGCCATTTCAATAACATCTAGATACTGCGGAATATCTTGAATAACACATTCATCATCACACATTATTGTTGCTGCAATAATTGGCAAACAAGCATTTTTTGCAGAGTCAATCGTAAGTTTTCCAAAAAGTTTGTTGCCACCATTAACCACATATTTCATATAACACCTCTGCTATATTTTATTAATAAAAAAGTTTTTTTGTTAAATAACAAAAAGCAGGGTTAACCCCTGCTCTGTTTATAGATGTTTTGAACAATTCCAACCATACCCATAAAAATCATTATGGATGTTGAACCTGCGGAAATGAATGGCAACGGCAAACCGGTCGGCGGCAAAAGTCCCAAACACACTCCAAGATTCAAGAGAACTTGAATGATGATTAACGACCCAATTCCTGCTGAAAGAAAAAATCCAAATTTGTCATTCGAATGTTTAGCAACTTTCAAAATCAAAATAAACAAACACAAAAATATTAAAATCAAACAAAGCGCTCCAACAAACCCAATTTCTTCGGCAATAATTGCAAAAATAAAATCGGATTCTGAAAATGGCAGAAACAAATATTTTTGCCTTGACTTAAAAATTCCTGAGCCAAATGCCCCACCAAGAGATATCCCAAGAATAGACTGAACCAGCTGAAAACCTTCGTTTTGTTTTGACGCAAAAGGATCCAAAAATGCAACCAATCTTTTAAGTCTATATGGCTCAATAACAATAAGCAAAACAACCATCAAAATTGCCGGCACAAGAAGAATTAAAAAGTGTTTTAATTTAGCCCCGCCCAAAAATAACATTACCACAACCAAGAGCGCCATACAAATGGTGATAGACATATTTGGTTCCAAAATTATCAGTGCACAGTATATGCCTCCAAGAAGCAAAATCAAAAATATTCCCTTGAATGATTTTATACTTTCAGACCGTTTTGAAAGGATTGATGATGCAATAATTATAAACGAAATTTTTGCAATTTCACTTGGCTGAAAAGTGATGAACCTAAGGTTAATCCACCTTGTTGCCCCATAGTTTTTTAAGCCCACCCCAGGAACAAAAACAAGCGCAAGAAGCACCACTCCAACGGCGTAAATTATAGGTGAAATTTTCTTGAATTTTTGATAGTCAAAAAATGAAAAAAAGAAATAAACCGCAAGCCCAACTCCAACCCCAAAAAGTTGTTTTTTCAAAAAGAAAAATTTATCGCCATAAGTTATTTCAGCCGAATAAAAACTTGCACTGTAAACAAACATACAGCCTAGTCCCACCAGCAAAAGCATTAAGAAAAATATCCAAAAATTAAACTTAGGTTTTTTGCTCACAGCAAACTTGAGCATTTTCATATATCGATATCTCCTCGACAATCTTTTTGAAGACAACCCCGCGTTCTTCAAAATTTGAAAAGCAATCAAAGCTTGCACAAGCTGGTGACAGCAAAACAATTTCTCCTAGCTTTGCAAGTTGATATAGCTTGCAAACACAGTCTTTTAAACAAGAGCAAATCACAACATTTTTGTAACCAAATTTTTTGGCAGAAATCGCAATTTTTTGCTTTGTTTGACCAAAAATAGCAATATTTCGCACATTTTTGGGAATTTTTGCGAAAATTTCATCAAATTCATACCCTTTATCGCTACCACCCAAAATCAAATTTATGCCACATGAAAAGCTTGAAATTGCAACTTTTGTGCTATCAATATTTGTTGCTTTGCTGTCATTAAAAAACGAAATTCCATTGATGGTTTTTACATATTCAATGCGGTGCGGAACTCCTCCAAAGTTTGAAATATCTTTAAGCAAATCAACCCGTTTTAGCTCCAAGTAAACAGCAAGGCACGCACAAAGTATATTTTGAAGATTGTGTTTTCCAACCAATCTCACACCTTTTAACGACACCAATTTTTTTTCTGAAAGATTGTCATTAAAGTATATGCTGCCACGTTTAATATAACAACCTTCAACCTGTTTTTCTGTGCTAAAATAAAAAATTTTAGCCTTGGTTTTTGGAACGTTTTGCATCAAAATTTCACTGTCAGCATTGAGCAAAAGATAATCATTTTCTGTCTGTTTTTTTGTTATGTTTTGCTTCGCTTTAATGTAGTCTTTCATAGACCTATGATGATTCAAATGGTCAGGCGTAATATTCAAAATTGCTGCAATATGAAAATGAGAATTTCGGTTTCGCTCCAACTGAAAACTTGATGCTTCAACAATGGTTATATCATCATCCTTTGTTTTATCACAAAATCTAGTAACCGGTGTTCCAATGTTCCCACCCAAGTAAACATTTTTGCCACAGTTTTTTAGCAAAAAATTGATAAGTGTTACCGTTGTAGTTTTTCCATTTGTTCCAGTAACGCCAATTTTATCTCCCTTGCTTGCAGCAAGTCCAAGCTCCAACTCTGAAATGATTTTTACCTTCTTTTTTAAAGCATATTTAATTAGCTCATTATCAAAAGTTATTCCTGGGCTTTTCACCAAAAAAGACAGACCATCAAACAATCGGTCTGCTTTTTCAAAATCTTTTTCTTTATCAAAATAATTTAAAATTTCATTTGGAACAAATTCAACTTCTGCTCCAATTTTTTCAAGATAGTCAAAAGCGGATTTTCCGCTAAGCCCACTGCCAGCAATGAGAGTTTTCATAATCCTCCTTAAAGGATATTTAACAAAATTGAAACCACCCCAACAAGCAGCGTAATGATTGAATAAACAGTCGTAATTCGAACCTCGTGAACCCCTTTCTTTTCAAAATGATGATGAAGTGGCGCCATCAAAAATATCCTTTTTTTAGTTAATTTATAGTATGCCACTTGAAGGATAACTGACACAGATGACGCAACAAACATAATCCCTAAAATTGGAATATAAAGACTCATTCTTGTGAAAACTGAAACCGTTGCAACCAAACTTCCAAGTGCGAGTGATCCAGTATCTCCCATAAACACCTTTGCTGGAAAACAATTGAAAATTAAAAAACTTAAAATTGCACCAGCTGAAACCATTGCAAGCAAAATCATGTTTTTGTATTCAGCAAGCTGAACTTCTCCAAAACTTGCAAAAGCAGAGTTTAGCAAAATCAAACAAATTGAAATAAATGAAAGTAAATAAAAAAGTGTTGTTGAACTTGCAAGACCATCAAGACCGTCGGTTAAATTTACAGAGTTTGTAGTTGCAATGTAAATAAAAGCAACAAGCGGAACAATCCACCAGCCAATATCAATAGTTTTGTTTGTGAATGGAACAATTAAAACGCTACCAATGTTTTGATTTTTGTAAACAAATATTCCAACAAAAACAGCAACCACAAGTTGAAAAATAATTTTTTGATATGCGCGAAGTCCAAGGTTTCGTTTGAATTTAAACTTGATAAAATCATCCAAAAATCCAACCAACCCGTAAGCAAAAATTATCATCAATGCAACAAGTCCCAAGGAATGATTTTCACCAAAACAAATAAAGCACACAAGAATTATTGAAATAATAAAAGTTATGCCACCCATGGTTGGTGTTCCAGATTTTGCAGAATGTGATTCAACATAATTTAAAATAACTTGTTTAACTTTTTCACGTTTGATTAATGAAATCACAAAAGGAGAAATCACAAGTGTAACCAAAAAGCCCCAAACAAAACATTGAATCATCGTGCAAATATCACTCATTTTTTACTCCTTATTTTTTCAATTTGTTGCAAATCATTGTATGGAATCTTTGTTCCATTTTCGTCAATATAAGTTTCAGCACCTTTGCCAGCAACAACAATAACATCACCAGGATTTGCCATCAAGATAGCTTTTTCAATTGCTCTGCCACGGTCAAGTTCAATCAAATAATTATTTGAAACCATACCACTTTCTATATCTTTTGCAATTTTATCCCTTGGCTCAAATCTTGGATTATCTGTCGTAATTATAGAAAAATCAGCAATTTTTGATGAAATTTCACCCATAATTGCTCTTTTTTGCGTTTCTCTATTGCCACCACAACCAAAAACCGATATGAGTTTTTTGCCTGATGCAAGTTCTCTGGCAGCATTCAAAATATTTGCAAGCCCGTCTGGTGTATGTGCAAAATCAACAATAACAAGCACTCCATTAACAATAACCTTGTTAAACCTTCCATCAATTTCCGTTAAGTTTTCAAAGGTTTTTAAACACACATTTTCATCAATTCCAAGGTGCCTAGCAGTGGCAATACAAGCCAATGCATTGCTGATATTAAACCTTCCAAGCATAGATAACTTTACTTCTTTTTCTCCGTTAAGTTTGAATGTTTGACAGACCAAAGTTTGATTGATTTTTTCTGAAAAAACAGTCGCACCTTTACTTGTAGCATATGTAAAATATGGAACATTTATTCTTTGCATAATCATTTTACCAAACTCATTATCAATATTTAAAACTGCAAATTTTGTGTATTTTGTATTAAAAATTGATGCTTTTGCAGCAAAATATCTATCAATTGTTTTAAAATAGTCCAAATGATCTTCTGTTAGGTTTGTGAAAATTAATGTTTCAAAAACAATTCCTTCAATTTTTTTTAGGTCAATTGCATGTGCCGAAACTTCCATGCAAACGTATTCAATTTTGTTTTTAACCATAATCGAAAGATAGTAATTGAGCTCAATCGGATCTGGCGTTGTCCAACCAGTGTCAATCTTTGTTCCCATCATATCAATTCCGTTAGTCCCAAAAACAGCACTTCTTTTCCCTGCCGATTTCAAAATCTGATACATCATATTTGTTATTGTCGTTTTGCCATTTGTTCCAGTAACACCAATAATTTTGAGTTTGCTTGCGGGATTTCCATAAAATCTGCATGAAATTAAACTCATAGCTTCCCTGGTATTGCGAACAATAATTTGTGTGATGCCGTGTATGTTTTTTAATTCTTGCTCTGTAACAATTGCGACCGCTCCGTTACGGATTGCACTCATCGCATAATTGTTTCCATCAACATTTAACCCTCGAACACAAAAGAACATCCCGCCATCTTTTACTTCCGTATCCTTGTGAAACAAACCTGTTATGTCAACAACAGGATTGCCCAAAACTCTGCAATTTATGTTTTTAAGCAAATAATATAGTTTCATATTCCACCACCTATTCAAACATCAACAAAACAATATCATTTTCACCAACCATTGTTCCAGGCGCTGCAATTTGCCCAGTCACTCTGTCCCCGTTGCCCTGAATCAAATATTGAAGTTTTAGTTCAGCAGCTTTTGTTGCAGCTTCTGTTAAAGTCATGCCTATAAATGTTGGTAAAACAATATTTTTATCTTCTGTTTTTTCACCGCTAGCCTGCAGCTCTTCAAGTTTAAAGATTTCTTCAAAAATACTTTTTGCTATTGGAGCAGCAACTATACCACCATAAAATGCCCCTTGTGGTTCATCAACTGAAATATAGGCCAAATATTTTGGATCGTCGTATGGTGCAAAACCAGCAAAAGTTGCAATATATTTTCCTTGAGCAATTGCACCATTTTCATATTTTTGTGCAGTTCCTGTTTTGCCTGCCAAGATTGGCATACCATCAATTTTCGCATATTTTCCACCACCTTTTTCAACAACTGAAAGCAACATTTCTCGCAAAACCTTACTGGTGGAATCACTTAAAATTTTATCTTTTATTGTCTTATTCCTTGTATAAACAACATATCCAAATTCGGTTTTTATGGAGCTAATCAAATGCGGTTCAAGAACATAGCCACCATTGATTGACGTTCCAAGCCCACTAACCATTTCAAGTGATGAAAGCGCAATAGTTTGGCCAAAACCCATTCTTGCCAAATCTGGTGCAGTTACAGATGGTTTTGGCATAAGAACCGCCGCGACTTCACCAGGAAAATCAATACCAAGACCCGATGAAAAACCAAATTTATCCAAATATTTATAAAACTTTTCCAGACCAATTTGCTGAATAACATCCATAAAAACGCAGTTGCATGAATTCATCAATCCTTGTTCAAGTGTTTGGCTACCATGTCCAGAGCGTCTAGCACATTTGATTTTTACGCCATTAATAATGCGATAACCACCACAGTAATAGTAATGATTTCTTGAAGTTAAACCTTCTTCAAGAGCTATTGCCGCAACTATTGGTTTGAATGTTGAACCAGGTTCAAAGGTATCAACAATAGTTGTTGCACGAGAAAGTGAATTTAATTTAGACATATCATCACGTGGAATATTATTGAGATCATACGATGGAAGCGTTGCTATGCTCAAAATTTCACCAGTTTGCGGATTTGTAATAATGCATGAAATAGATTTTGCACCAGTGCTAGCCATTGCATTTGCTAAAATTTCTTCAACTTTTTGCTGTATTCTAAAGTCTATTGTGAGTGACAAGTTCAAGCCATTCACTGCATTTTCATAGTAAGTTAGTGAGTTTTCAATGGTTGTTCCTTTCAAATCCGACTCAACCAAACTCACACCATCAATACCTTTTAGATATGAATTATAAAAAGCTTCAAGCCCTGTTTGCCCAGAGTTATCGGAACTCACAAACCCCAAAATTTGACACAGCATTGAGTTATAAGTATAGTTTCGTTCGGTGTCAGTTGTAAAAAATACGCCTTTTTTGTAATTTGCAAGAATTTTCTGAACAGCCTGTTTGTCTATATCGTTTTTTATTCGAATTTCACTCATATTTCGTTTGGATATTTTTTGGTAGATTTCATTAAAATCTAATTCTAGCGCATCAGCAAGAACATGAGCTAACTCTTCGGGTTCAGAAACATCAGCGGGTCTGACATAAACATCATAAGTTGTGTAACTTGAAGCCAAAACAACTCCATTTCTATCAGTGATTGATCCACGTGTTGCAATAAGCGGCAGATCTCTAAGCCACTGTGTAAGACCACGCTGAACAAACATTTCACTTCGTGCAATTTGCAAGTAAAACATCCTAAAAATTATCACAACCACAAAAAAGGTTACCAGCACAAATAGTGCAAGTAACCTTTTTAACATTGAATATGAACTATATTTAACTGTCATTTTCACCTCAAACATCAACAAAACTTCTTTTGTATCGTTTGAGATTTTGACCTTTAACTATGATGCAAACAATCCGCTCAAAAATTCACAAACATCATTAAACCAGTTTGATGGCAAATCTTCGACGGTTTTCTCTGTGTAAAAATCACCAGATGAAACATAATACGTGTTTGTTTCATCAGATTTTACATATCCAGAATTTTCCAGTCTATTTTTAACTTGCTCTTCATCACCTAATGAAGTATATTCACTTTGAAGAACGTTTATGCTTGAACTTAACTCATTTACCATTTGTTGTTTTTCTGCAATCATGGCATTGTATTTTCCAACACTTGCAAAGTTCCAAATGATTGCAAAGATAAGAGATATCATTATTGTTGCAAACATTACAATTGCAATTTTCATACGTGGTTGAAGTTCAACCCTTTCACGAGTTTTTGTTAAAGTTACGGTTTCCTGTTTCTTTTCAATAACAGGAATGTCCATTTTTCTGTATCTAACAACTTCTTCAGTGTTTGTAGAAACTGTTGGGGTTTCGTCAGTTGTTTTGTAACTTGTTTGTTCTGTGTAGTTTGGAGTTACAGAATAATCATCATCGTAATCACTGTCATAAGATGATTGATTTGTGCTCGCATAAGGACTATATGATGAAGAACCATATTGATTTTGCTGTGTTTGTTCAGTTTTTTGCTGTTCTTGTTCTGTCGCAGTCGATGTTCCAAGATTGTTGTAAAATCCGTATAAATCATCATCAAACATAACCGTCCCCTCCTTATAATTTTTCTATAACCCTGAGTTTAGCACTTGAAGCTCTAGGATTTATTTTAAGCTCATCTTCAGTTGCTTCAACAGGATGTTTTGTTATTAATTTTACAGTTGCTTTATGTCCACACACACAGATTGGAAAATCTGGCGGACAAATGCAACCGGTAGATAATTCTTTAAATTTTTGTTTAACAATTCTATCTTCAAGTGAATGGAACGAAATAACTGCAAGCCTTCCGCCTTTGTTTAATCTTTCCACTGCTTTTGACAAAAATGTTTTTAACACATCAAGCTCACTGTTAACTTCAATTCGAATTGCTTGAAATGTGCGTTGAACATTGCTCCTTCCATCTTGTCCACGATACCTTGGAACTGATGAAAGGATGATTTCTTCAAGTTCTTTTGTTGATTCTATTGGTTTTGATTCTCTTGATTTTAGTATGTGCCTTGCAATGCTTTTTGCAAACTTTTCTTCGCCATAATCACGAATAACACGAACAAGTTCGTCTTCGCTATAATCATTTACAAGTTCATAAGCTGAAAATGACTTTGTTTTGTCCATACGCATATCGAGTTTTGCATCATTTCTAAATGAAAATCCACGTTCTGCAGCATCAATTTGATAAGAACTAACGCCAATATCGACCAAAATACCATCAACTTTTTGAATGTCTAAATCATCTAAAACTTCATCAATATTTTCAAAGTTGTTATGAACTAACTTAACATTTTTGAAGCCTTCAAGGTTGTGCGCTGCTGCCGCAAGAGCATCGTTATCTTGGTCAATACCAACCAAAAGCTTGATTGGTCCTTTTTGCAAGATTGCTTTTGAATGCCCAGCTCCGCCAATTGTTCCGTCAACATAGACGCCATCTTTTTTGATATTTAAAAGTTCAATTGTTGGCTCTAATAACACTGGAATATGAAAAAATTCTTGCATTTTTTATACTCCATACTTTGCCAAAATACTAAGGTCAGTGTTTTCTTCTTTATCTTGCTCTTCTTCCCATTTCTCTTCTGCCCAAATTTCAACACGGTTTCCAAGACCAACAAACACCAAATTCTTTTCGATTCCAGCAAATTTAACAAGTTCCTTTGGAAGTAAAACACGACCTTGGTTGTCTTCTTCAGCTTCAAAAGCAGATGACAAAAACTTTCTAATAGGTTTTTGAGCTTCTTCATCAAAAAGTGGGATATGGATCATTTTTTCATGAAGAACAGAAAATTCTGTTGCAGAAAAAACAAACAAGTTTCCACTATTGCCTTTTGTAATCACAAAGTTAGCACCAAGTTCGGCTTTAAATTTAGAAGGCATACGCATACGCTTCTTTGCATCAACACTATGACGATAAGTTCCAATAAGCATAGAGC
>CAKVMF010000028.1 GCA_934771675.1 uncultured Clostridia bacterium | reverse complement strand
GAATTTACCCGTTTCAAATATTCCCTCGTTTCATCATACGTTATTTTTGTTTCTTCAACAACATTTCCATAACCAAACCAACTTTTAACAACACCTTCACCTGCATTATATGCGCATATCACAGTGCTTTGATCATAAAACTTATCAAACAAATATCTCAAATAAAAACATCCAAACTTGATATTTGTTTCTGGATCAAACATGTTAGTTGTTGCATAATCTTCTTTAAGCTCCCCAGCAATCCACTTTGAAGTTGATGGAACAATTTGCATCAAACCCATTGCTCCAGACTTTGAAACAGCATTGTTATCAAAATCGCTTTCGGCTTTGATAATAGCCATAACTAATGATTTGTCTAAATTATAAACTTTTGAGTATTTTTCAACAGAGTCTTCATACCTAACTTTGTAACACACAAAATTAAAAACAACAAACAAAACAATTGTTAACAAAACAGCCCCACCAAAAATTATATAAATCAACTTTTTCATACTTTAAGTATATCCAGTTTCAAATAAAAAAAGACGGCATTTCGCCGCCTTATTACAAAATTTTAGTGCCCATCACTCCATCTGTAACTGCTTTCAATTTGAGCAACAAGTGGAACTTTCAACTTTGCAGCATTTTCCATTTCATTTCTCAAAATTTCAATAACCTTATCTTTTTCATCAAGTGGAGCATCAACAATAAGTTCGTCATGAACTTGCATAATAAGTTTTGCTTTTAAATTGTTTTCCTTTAACGTCTTAAAAGTGTTAACCATCGCAATTTTGATTATATCTGCAGCAGTCCCTTGAAGTGGCATATTTTGGCTAGCCCTTTCCGCTCTTGACCTAACCATAAAATTAGATGCATTTATGTCAAACATTTTTCTTGTTCTTCCAAACATCGTTGTTGCCTTTCCAGTTTCTTTTGCAACAGCAATAGCATTGTCCATAAACTTCTTAACATCTTCGTGTTTTTGGTAGAAATTAGCAATTAACGCTCTAGCTTCTCTTGGCGCAATTTTAAGATCATCAGCCAAACGTTCACCATACTCAGTCATTTTTAAAACCCATTGAGCTTTTGCTTTTTGAGTGGTTTCACTGTGGCATTGACAACACTTTCCGTCTTCAACTTCTTCATTTGCAAGAACTCCACAATTTGGGCACCAGTTTACGGTTGTTTCTTGCTTTTCAGCAAGACCCTTTTTGAAGAATTGTATAAATTGCCATTGAGTCCATTTGTAATAATCTTCATCGCATGAGTTGATACTTCTTGACCAGTCAATTGAAAGTCCAAGACCCTTTACCTGTGAATGGAATGTTTGAATGTTTCTTGCAACAATTTCTTGTGGAAGTTTGTGCTCTTTTATTGCTGTTCTTTCAGCTTCAAGACCAAAGGCATCAGTTCCAAAAGGAAACAAAACATTTTTTCCGCAAAGTCTTTCTTTTCTTGCGTATGCGTCAATGGCTGTGTAACTTCTGCAGTGACCCATATGAAGACCAATTCCGCTTGGATAAGGAAACTCAATCAAAACATATTCGTTTTCTTTTCCTGGTTCATGATTATTGACATGATAGGTCTTTTTCTCATCCCAAATTTTTTGCCATTTTTGTTCAATTTTTTGTGGTTCGTATTTTTCAATCATAATCGCTCCAATCTATATATAGATATATATAAAAACTAACTGGCAACATAATAACACTTATTTTTTTATTTTTCAATATTTTTTTTGTATGATTTTTCTATATTTTTTTTGTATGAGATTTTTTGACTAAAATCACAAAAAGTGAAAAGTGAAAGTTTTTGCTTACAAACAAAAAAATCAAAAACTGAAAAAATAAAATTTCAATTTTTTGATTTTCTTTAAAAACAGGTTTTGTAAATTTTTTAATTTTTTGGATTTTAAAAATCACCACCCAGCTGTATTTATTTTAAGTTTTTAATTTTTATTATATTATTAAGGTATTGTTAATATGTTAATAAGTGCCCTAACCTCTTAATTTTTTAGAAATTTTATGTTGATAAATTTTGTTAATATTCGACAAAATAACCAAAGTTTTTATCGACTTTTTAACACTTGAAAAATTTACTCAAAATTAGGCATTTTTTGAATAGAAATGATTTAATAACTGATGGTAGTCATAGCCTTGTTTTGAAAGTAAAACTGACTCTGTTATATCAAAATAACACTCATTTTTTGTTTCGGTTAAAAAAATAGTTATACCCTTAGAACTAGTTTTAAAATCAGTGATTACAGCATTTTTAATATCAAGTGCTTCATAAATTTTTTCAGCTGAAAGAACTTTTCCGCCAATGGTTAAACCCTTAAGTTTTTTTGTCACTTTTTTGTCACAAACAGGTGATTCATTTTGAGTTTTGTTTTGAGCTGAATTTGTCGTGTTTTTTTGCTCATCTTTAACTGAAATTTCTTCTTCAAATTCAGGTGAAATATTTTTTATGCTAGGCAAACTTATGTTTAGTTTTGAAAGACACTTAAGTAGGTCAGATTTTGAAAGATTTTTTTGATAGGTTTTTGGTGTGAAATTGTTCACTATTTTGAGATTGTTTGGGTTAAAGTTAAAGTTTTCTAAAATCTCTCCGCTGGTTGATTTTGAAATTTTGCAGGCTTGGTTACTTGCCTTTTTTGGCGCGGGTAAAACATCCGAGTATTTTTGCTTGGTTCGGATGATTACTGAAAGGGCTTTTTGAGTTTCGCTGTCAAGCGTTTCAAACCCGTCAATTTCGTCAAGGCAAATTGCCACGTTATCATAGATATTTTCAGCAGCTGCAGGCTCTTTTTTTGAACAGGCTGAAAGTGAAAAGATTATCAAAAATATTGAAACAAAACAGATGATTTTTTTCATATTTTTAGTTTTTGAAAATTAAAACAAAATTATACAAATTTTTCAGTATATTTTTTTGAAAAAATACCAAAAAATACGGCAAATTAATTGAATAAAATTTTCATTTATGTTAACATAAAAACATAAAAATATCTTGAAAATTTTGGAGCGCCTATGATAAAAATATCTCCAGAGCTAAATGCTCTTTCTCAAATTTTTCAAAAAAACAACAAGAAACTTTATATTGTTGGTGGATATGTTCGTGATGGGTACCTTGGGGTTAGAAGTAGCCTTAAAAATGATATTGACCTTTGCTCTAATGTGAAACCTTCCGAACTTAAAAAAATGCTTGAAGGCACAGGTTTTAAAGTTTCAAACCTAAACGAAAAACTTGGCGTTATGGCAATCTATGGTAAGTTTAGATATGAACATGCAACCTTTAGAAGAGAAATTTATGAAGATGAATCTCATATGCCTTCTTCAGTTGAATTTATTTCAAAACTTGAAGAAGATGCAAGACGTCGTGATTTTAAAATAAATGCGCTTTATTATGATATTCAAGAAAAAGAATATGTTGATCCACTTGGTGCTATTGATGATCTTCGTAGTAGAGTTATAACTACTGTAAAAGTTCCAAAATTGGTGTTTAATGATGACCCTGAAAGAATACTCAGACTTATTCGCTTTGCTTGTTGCTTGGGACTTGAAATTCCTGAAGAAGAAATGTATTACGCAAAACAAAATGCTTACAAAATTCGTTTTATTTCGAAATTTAGACTTCGTCTTGAATTTGACAAACTTTTAACGTCTGACCAAGTTTATCCTGAACTTATCTTCACCAGAACGGCTCATTTTAGAGCTATGCTCTTGCTTGGTGAGATTGGAGCTTGGAAATATATTTTGCCAGTTATGGAAGATATGAAAAATTCAAAGGTTGTTGATAAAAAGAATGAAAAAATTTACGACCATATTTTGAATTGTTTAAAAAATGCTTCACCAAAAATTAGACTTGCAGTTTTGCTTCATGATGCGGCAAAAGTAAAAACCCTTGAAATGAATCATTCATTTTTTGGTGCAAATGATTTTGTTGAATCAATTGTTGAAAGTAATCTTGGAACTTATGGGCTTGGTTATCCAAGACAAGTGACCAGAATTGTAACAAGAACTATTCTTGGTTATGATTTTAACGCATGGGGTTTGGCTAGCACAAAAACCATCAAAAAATTCATCCTTAAAAACAAAGATATTATTGAAGACATTATTGAAATAAAAACCGTTTGTAAAAATGAAGGAAGATCTGGAATAAGAAGAATCAAGTCTGCTGAAAGACTCAAAAAGGTTTACAATGAAATGCTTAAGCAAAACACTCCATTTGACAGAAAAGACCTTGAGATTAATGGAAACGACATAATTCGACTTGTTCCAAAAATTCAGATTGAAAACATTGATGATTTGATTGATGAAGTTTTGAAAATTGTTGCACTTAATCCGAAAAAGAACAACAAGGCAGACCTTGAAGTTTTGGTGAACAAAGTGATAAATTCAAACCGTGATTATTATTTAGATGAATGATTTATGTTGGACTATTTAGCTTTGTGATTTTGGTAAGTTTGGTGTCAAAATATTGCATAAAACACAAAAGTTTTGAAATAATCGTCAAAAATATTAATAAATAGACAAAAAATTCGCATAATAAGAGTATGAAATGGCAAAAAAGACTTTTCAAACTCTTATTTTTTTGTGTTACAAAATTTGTGGCATTGAGTTTGGTTTGTGCTGCAATTGTCATAATGTTTAGTTTTGGTTTTGTTAGCCAAAAAAGTTTAGGTTTAAAGCTTTTTAAAAATGATTATGTTTGTGCTCACGGGAAAAACAGAGAATTTGAAGAAACTATTTTTGATAGCTTTGAAAGCCTTAATTTTAATGAAAGTTTAATCAATAGTAAACACAAAGAAAGTTCAAGTGAAAGAAAGTATTTGATTGAAGCAAAAGGAAGAAAATTTCGATATTCTTCAGCGGACATATTATCACACTACAAACTTTCAAAAAGCCAAATTGAACTGTCAAAAAATCCAAAGCAAAGCATTGAGATATTAAAAAATATGGGATTATCAAAACAAGAAATTGTTAAGTTTTTGTGCCCAGAGAGCGTGTTTGTTTTGTGTAAATTAAAAGAGAATTTTAATAAGAGTGAAAAACAAGAAAAGGTTCTTGTTGAAAAAAATAAATGTAAAATTTTATTTAAAAGCGGCGAGCCAGAAGTTTTTATTAATGAAGAAAAGTTTTTTGATGATGTGTTTGAATGTCTTTCAAAGCAAAAACCAAGTTTTAAGTTTTCGCTCGAGCTTGAAGAATTTAAAACAGGAAAAAGTTTAAAGGAATGTTTTGTTGAAAAGAGTTCATTTTCAACAAATTTTAGCACGAGTTCACCAACAAGAAAAAATAATATACAAGTTGCATTGGAGTCCTTTGATGGTTTGATTTTGGATGACGGCGAAGTTTTATCTTTCAACAAAACCACTGGTGAAAGAAATGAAAATTCAGGCTATCAAAAAGCAAAGATAATTTCAGGCGGAACGTTTGTTGAAGGTTATGGCGGAGGTGTGTGTCAGGTTTCAACAACGCTCTACAATGCTTGTCTTCTTTCCGGTCTTGAGATTTTGGAAGTGCATGGACATTCTCTCCCAGTTTCGTATGTTGAGCCAAGTTTTGATGCAATGGTAAACACTGGTTCAAGCGACCTTGTTATTCGAAACAACACTGGAGGAAAAATTATCTTCACAACATCAAGCGAAAATGATATTTGCAAGGTGAAAATTTTTGGTTTGAAAAACAAATTCAAAATAACAAGATTTAGTGAAAAAACAAAGATTATTCCAGCCGAACCAGACACAATTGAAACCGATCTATCAAAGTATCCAAACGTATCCATTTTCCCCGGTGAGAAGTATCGTTTAAGCTACCCCAAAGACGGCTATTATTCCAATGGTTATCTTAATTATTATGATAAATTTGGCAATCTCATACAAACAAAACAGATTCGTAAAAATAGTAGGTATGGTCCTGTTAAAGGTATCCTTATCTCAAACGGCAACCCAAGCGGCAAAAATTAAGCGTGATACTGCAGAATTTTAAAAAATCCCAAACAGTCATTTACTAAATTGTAAACTCCTGCTTGGGATTTTTTTTATTCTTTGTCTAACGCTCAATTTTTGCCGCTTGGAATTAAATTTACTTTCTTATACCTTGTCTGATACTCAATTTTTGCCGTTTGAATATTTCTTTGAATGATACATAATTTTTCACCTGAAAGAAAAGGAAATTTTTTTTAATATTTTTCAAGCTTTTTGGTTTTTAGTAAGCCGATATCAATTCAGCATGTCGCCCTGAGAGGTGCGAAAGCACGACGTGAGGGTCTATTCCTTATAAACCACACTTGAAAAAAAGTATAATTTATTAAGCGGAATAGATTGCCACGAAAATTTTACAATTTTCTCGCAATGACATGCTAATTTACATTGTCTTACTTAAAATCAAATTTCTTTCAAAAAAATTCTAGGCAAGAATGTATTATAATTTTCATAACGTCAAAAAATGGTTAAGTAACAAGGCTCAAAAAAAATTCTAGGCAGGATTACTTTTTCTACATTACTAACGTCAAAAATGGGGTATCAGGCAAAGAATAAGAAAAAGTCCAGGCAGAAGTTTACAATGACGTAAATGACTGTCTGGACTTTTTCGAAATTCTGAAGCATTATGCCCCATTTTTGACGTTAGTTGGATGTTTCGAATTGGCTATTATACAAATTTGCATAAAACCCTTTCTTTTTCAAGAGTTCTTGGTGATTGCCCTGTTCAATAATCTGACCTTTATTCATAACCAAAATTATATCGGCTGAAGTGATGGTTGAAAGTCTATGCGCAACAATGAAACTTGTTCTTCCTGCCATCATTTTGTCAAAGGCTTCTTGAACACTTTTTTCGGTTCTGGTATCAATGTTACTTGTTGCTTCGTCCAAAATCAACATTGGTGGTTTGAGAAGCATTACTCTCGCAATACAGATAAGTTGTTTTTCACCTTGTGAAAGGTTGCTTCCGCCTTCAATAATTTCGGTATCATATTTCTTTGGAAGCTTTTCAATGTATTCATGAATACCTGCCATTTTTGCGGCATCAATAATATCTTGAAGTGGTGCATTTGGGTTTCCGTAAGCAATATTTTCACGAATGGTTGAGTTAAACAGCCATGTATCTTGAAGAACCATGCCGTATTTGTTTCTCAAACTGCTTCTTGAAATTTCCTTGATAGGTGTGTCACTAACGGTGATATAACCCGAGTTAACATCATAGAAACGCATCAAAAGATTGATAATTGTTGATTTTCCGCAACCGGTTGGACCAACAATTGCGACTTTTTGACCTTGTTTTACACTGAGGTTTAAGTTTTGAATAAGGTTTGTTTTTGGAACATATGAGAAGTTAACGTTTTTGATTTCAACCTCGCCAGAACATGAAAGCAAGTCTGGGAGCATTTCATCACTTGGCTCATCCTTTTCTTCCAAAACATTAAACACACGGTTTGCAGCAGCAAAAGCTTGCTGGATACTTGAAATTTGTTCGCTGATATCAGAGAAAGGTTCGCCAAAACTGTTTGCATATGAAAGGAACGAAGTGATTGTTCCGACCATAATTTCGCCCTTTAGAGCCATAACACAACCAACCAGTCCAACCGCACCATAAACCAAGCCATTGATAAATCTTGTTGTTGGGTTTGTGAGTGTGCTATAAAACTCTGACTTTTCAGCAACTTTGTTATAGTTTCCGTTTAAAAGTTCGAAGTTTTCAATGCTTTTTTCTTCATGGTTAAAAGCTTTTACAATTCTTTCACCGCCGATATATTCTTCTAAATATCCAGCGATTTCACCTTGAAGGTCAATTTCTTTTTTTACATATTTTTTAGACTTTTTTACGATAATGAAAGACAAAAGTAAGCTTACAGGTGTTAGGACAATAATAATGGTTGCGAGTTTGATATTTAATATAAGCATTGCAACAAGTGTTCCAATAATTGTTGTGATACCTGAAAGTGCAGTTGCAAAACTTGCAAGGAATCCGTCGGTCATGATATCAATATCATTAATCATTCTTGAAATAAGATCACCATGTGATGTTGTGTCGATGAAACTTATTGGAAGTTTTTGGAATTTTTCAAAGAGCAAATCTCTGATTTTGTAAGTTCCCTTGTAGTTATATTGTGCAAGGCAAATTTCATTCGTGAATGTTGTTATTGCGGCAACAACTGCCAGCCCTGCAAAAATCAGCATGTTATGGTAAAGTGTTTGAAAATCTACATTTCCAACACTCACAATTGAGTTTATACATTTTCCAATATAAACCGGCATGTAAACAATACAGAAAGTGTTTACAATGTCCATAAAAAGCGCAAGATACAAATACCATCTATATTCATGAGCATAGTGAAAAACCTTGCTCAAAATGTGGAATGCACCTTTTTGTTTTGAAAATTTAGCCTTAACTTTTTTTGTGTAATTTTCTCTCATTTCGTTTGAAGAAAGTCGCTTATAATCTGCCATTATTTTGCCTCCTTCTTGTTTTGAGAGTAATGGATTTCTTGATAAACTTGGCAACGTTCCAAAAGTTCGGTGTGCGTGCCAATATCAACAATATTGCCATTATCAATAACAATTATTTTGTTTGCGTCACGGATTGAGTTTGTGCGTTGGGTTACAATAAATGTTGTTGCATCAGTCAAGTTTTGTCTGATAGCTTTTCTGAGTTTTGCGTCAGTTGCAAAGTCAAGGGCACTTGATGCATCGTCCAAAATGATTATGTGTGGATTTCCAACAAGAGCTCTTGCGATGGTAAGTCTTTGACGTTGACCACCTGAAAAGTTTGTTCCCCCACGATTAACTCTGTGCTCCAAAAAGTCTGGGTAGTCTTTAACAAAATCATATGACTGTGAAATTTTGAGTGCTTTGATGATTTCCTCGTCAGTGGCATCGGCCTTTCGCCAGCACATATTTGATCTGATTGTTCCTTCAAAAAGTGTTGGGTTTTGTGGGACAAGCCCAATGATGTTTCGAAGATCTTCAACTTTATATTTTTTAACGTTAACATCCCCCACCAAAACTTCGCCAGTTGTAACATCATAGAATCTTGGTATCAAATTAACAACAGAACTTTTTCCACTTCCCGTTCCGCCGATTACGCCAATAATTTCTCCAGGGTTTGCCGTGATTGAAAGTCCGCTAACGGCGTTTTTCATGTTTGAGTATGAAAAGTTAACATCTTTAAATTCAACTTTTCCAAGGTTTACATCTGCCATGTCAAACTTAACTGGATTTGCAGGGTCTTTGATTGAATTTTTAAGTGAAAGCAAATCATTGATACGATCAGATGATGCGTTCATTCTTGTTATGATTGTGATGAGTGTTGAAATTACAATAACGCAAGTTGAGATTGTTCCAAAATAATCAATAAATGCAATTAGTTTTCCTTGAGAAAGCTCTCCGATATTAACTTCAATTCCTCCAAAATAAAAGAGTGCGATAATTGCAAAGTTAACAACGATTGAAATTAATGGATGCAAAAGTGATGTCCATGCCCCATGTTTGAATTGTGTTGTGATAAGGTCATAGTTTGCATTTTTGAATTTTTCTGTTTCATAGGCTTGTTTATTGAAAGCTCTAACAACCCTGACACCGGTCAAGTT
>CAKVMF010000027.1 GCA_934771675.1 uncultured Clostridia bacterium | reverse complement strand
GACTTGACTAAAAATTTCAAAAACAATATAGTATAAATAGAGGAGTTTATGCTTGATTACAGCAAAGTTATTTTAGGTTCAAATGCCTTTAACATATTAAGTTTAGACGTTAAAAATGACAGGTGTTCACACGCCTATCTTTTTGTGAGCTCAGATGAAACTTATGGCATGAGATTTTGTGAAATTGCAGCCGAATTATTCATAAACCACACTGACAGCGAAAATAGTGAAAATAACACACTTCGTATTGAGAGAAGGGTTCACCCAGACGTTAAGTTTTATGGGGAAGAAAAGGCTGTTGATGTTTCAGCGGTTTCTGAAATTGTTGATATTTCAAACATAAGTCCGTTTGAGGCAGACAAAAAAATATTTATTATTTCAAACTGCCAAGACATGAGTGAGGTTGCTCAAAACAAAATTTTAAAAACAATTGAAGAACCACCAAAAAATACATTTTATTTTTTGTTTGCAACGGCATCTTCAAGGCTTTTGCAAACGGTGCTTTCAAGAGTAAAAAAGATTGATTTGGATAAGCTTAAACCAGAACAAATTCAAGCTATGCTCGCAGAAAAGGGCGTGCAAAGTCAAATGGCAGAAATTATTGCAAACTGCTCAAATGCAAATGGAACTTTTGCAGAAAAACTTGCAACCGACTCTGGATTTATTGACTTTTTTAACAGTATTGTTTCATGTTTTTATGAAATAAATGGAAGCCGTGACGTTTTGAAATATTCAAATTTATTTGGAGCAAAAACCGTTGATAAAGATGAACTTATTAATATCTTTTTGTTGATTTTAAGAGATCTGAACTTAATTTTGGTTGGAACTGAAAATTTGGTTGCACTTAAAAATATTTTGCCAAAACTCAAAGTGATTTCTTCAACGCTTAATGTGAATGCGGTTGATGTAATGATAAAGTATTGTTTAAAAGCAAAAGAAAACTTGCATTTCAATGCAAATGCAACAGCCGTTGTTGATGGCGTGTTATTTAAACTTGCGGAGGTTAAAGTTAAATGCAGAAGGTTATAGAAATAAAGAGAGTGACTGACAAAACCCCATACTTCTTTTTGGATTCAACAAATTCAGAAGTGGGAGACAGGGTTGTTGTTAATTTTGATGAGTTTCAAACAATTGCAACAGTTACAAAAACAGATATAAATCTTGATAGTTCAAAACAAAGTGAACTTTTAAAAGTGATTAGAAAAGCAACTGAAAGTGATTTAAAAAAATTTGATGAACTTTCAAAAAAAGCAAAGAAAGAATTAAAATCAATCAAAAAATTATCACTCAATCTTGGACTTATGATGAAGTTTGTTTCAGCTGAATATAGTTTGGATAATTCAAAAATAATCATAACATTTTCAAGTGAAGAAAGAGTTGATTTTAGGCAATTTTTAAAAGAACTTGCTTCAATGTTAAAAACTCGAATTGAGCTCAAACAAATCGGTCAAAGAGATGAAGTTAAAATTTTGGATGGTGTTGGACCATGTGGACAACAATGTTGTTGCTCAAGATTTTTAAAAGATTTTGACCATGTGACTGTAAAGATGGCAAAGGTTCAGGGTCTTTCACTTTCACCAACAAAAATCAATGGTGTGTGCGGAAGACTTATGTGTTGTCTTGGATATGAATCTAGTACATATGAAGAAGTGCTTTCAAGAATGCCAAAAATAAACAGTGAAGTTACTTCGCCAAATGGTAAGGGAATAGTTGTTTATAATGATATTTTAAGGGAACGTGTTTCAATTAAAAGACAGGCAGAAGGAGATACTTTTGTTGTTGAAGATTTTTCACTTGAAGAAATTATTTTTGGAGAAAAAAGACAAGAAAGACAGGAACATAACCAAGAACCAAAACATGATAAAAAAACAAGTGAGAACAAGCAGCAAATGAAAAGCGGGGAACAGAAAAATTCGCAAAATTATCAAAAAAACGCTGAAAAAATAAACAAAAATAACGAAAATTCACAAATAATTGCTGAAAATGAGCTTGAAGTTCAAATGCTTGGTGGTGAAAAACCACTTAATCAAGGAGCCAAAAATGTAAAAAAGTTTGGCTTTAAGAAAAACAAAAAGTTTAATTCAAATAAAAATAAATAACAAAAAAACACTTTTCATTATATGATAAAAGATGTATAATATAAAAAGTAAAACAAAGGAGATAGTTATGGCTTATAAAATTGATTTGGAAAAATGTATTGCTTGCGGTGCCTGTGCTGCATCTTGTCCAGTTGGTGCAATCAACCCAACAGATGATGGAAAAATGGTTATTGATACTGAAAAATGCATTTCTTGCGGAACTTGTGAAGCAGTATGCCCAGTAGGTGCTCCAAAAAGTGAATAATCCAAATGAAACTCTTGATGACCTTGAGTTTAAGGGGTTAAAAATTTTTCAACATAAGAATGGCTACAAATTTTCCACTGACTCGGTGTTGCTTGCAAATTTTGCAAAAGCATCAAAAAATGACACAATTGTTGATTTTTGCAGTGGGAGTGGTGTTGTAACCATTCTTTTTGCTTGCAAAAATAATGTGAAAAAAGCTTACGGAATTGAGATTCAAAAAGACCTTGCAGAACTTTCAAAAAAGAGTATTGAGTTTAATGGTTTAAAAAATATCGAAATTTTAAACATTGATTTGAAAAAAACTCACAACGTTTTGGGCTATGAAACCGTTGATGTAATTTCAGTCAATCCGCCATACAACACAGCAGGTGCAACAAGCGGAACTGATGAGATTGCCATTGCAACTCATGAACTTAAAACGAATTTAAAAACAATCTGTGATGAAGCTTCAAAACTTTTGAAGTTTGGCGGAAAAATTTACATGGTGCATAGAGCTGACAGGCTGGCGGATATTTTGTTTGAGTTAAAGTCTAGCAAAATTGAGCCAAAGGTTTTGAGAATGGTTTATCCAAAGAAAAACAAAGATCCAAATCTCGTTTTGATTGAAGCAAAAAAAGGTGCAAAGCCTGGGCTAAAATTTTTGCCACCACTCATCTTAAATAATGATGACGGAAGCGAAACCGATGAGTTAAAGCAAATTTATGGACGAAAATAAAACTTTCCAAAATTGGAAAGTTTTTTTCTTTAAAAAATTCGACACATTGCACAGGCGATAACAGCTCCAATAAATGCACTCACTAAACATACGGGAATAGTGTAGCGCAATTTTTTTATGTTTGTTGTTGAAAAATAGACTGCAACAACATAAAATGTTGTTTCCGAACAACTCATAATTACGCAGGCACATTTTGAAATATAGCTATCTGGACCATAAAGTGAAAACAAGTTTGAAAGCATTCCAATTGAACCAGAACCGGTAAAAGGGCGGAGTATTAAAAATTCAACGAGTTCTTTTGGTATACCAAAAAATTGAAATACCGGTGAACAAAATTGTGTTAACCATGCAGAAATTCCGCTGACCGCCAAAAGTTCAACAACGGCAAAAATTGCAACAAGATATGGAAAGGTGTTTATGCAAAGTGTTGTTGCTTGTTTTGCGCCTTGAACAAAGCAATCATATGCGTTTATTTTTTTTATTAAACTTATTGCCAAAATTAAAATTATAAAAACAGGGATTATATAATTTGAGATGCTAGACATAATTATTCCTCTTTCTTTTTATCAAAAACAAGATGGCTCACAAAAACAAGCAAGATTGCAATTGTTGTTGAAAGTATTGAACAAATTATTGATGGCAAAATTATGCCAGTTGGATTTTTGCTTCCAGCAGATTCAAGCATGCCGATTATTGAAGTTGGAAGAAGTTGCAAACTTGAACAGCTCAAAGTAACCAGCATTATCATTGGAAATGTTACGGTTGATTTCGTTGGGTTGTTTTTTTGCATTGATTCAATGGCTTTTATACCAAGCGGAGTTGCTGCACCATTCATTCCAAGAAGATTTGCGGAAATATTCATTGAAACATATTTTTTACTTTCGCTTGAAAGGTTGTTTTTGCCAAAGATTTTGTTTATAATAGGGGATAGAAGTTTGGATAATTTGCCAGAAAGTCCGCTTTGTTCCAAAATTGAAAATAACCCAATCCAAATTGCGTATATTGCAAGAAGTTCAAGTGAAAGTTTAACGGCTCTGTTTGATGCAGTTAAAAGCCCTGAAAGAACTTTTGTTGGGTCAAAGAAACAAAGTGATATCACACTTATTGCAAACAAAAAAATCCAAATTTTATTCATAATAAAAGATATGATTATGGATTTTGTTTTATGAGGTTTTTATGATTGACACGCATGCACATTTGCTTTATTTTGGTGAAAATACTGGAAAAATTATTTCAAATATGAAAGATGATGGACTTGATTATATTGTGAATATTGGAACAACTGTTGATGATTCAATCAAGGGCGTTGTTTTGGCTTCAAGATATGAAAAAGTTTACACAACTGTTGGAATTTACCCAGAATATGCCGCAGAGATTAATGAAAGTGATTTAAAGAAAATTGAAGAACTTTCAGTTATGCCAAAGGTTGTTGCCATTGGCGAAATTGGGTTAGATTATCACCAAGAAGGTTTTGACAAAGAAGCTCAAAAGAAAATTTTTATCAAACAACTTGAAATTGCCGAAAAGGCAGGCAAACCATTCTGTGTTCATTGCAGGGGAAACGGTGCAGCTGAAGATGTTTATGAGATTTTGAGCACAAACAAACATTTCTTGAAAAATTCGGCATTGATGCATTGTTACAGCGAAGGCAAAGAGTGGTTTCAAAAGTTTTTGAATCTTGGAATGATGCTTAGTTTTTCGGGAAATATTACATACAAAAAGTCCGACAGATCATTTTTGAAAGATATTCCACATGACAGAATTTTGATTGAAACTGATTCGCCATATCTTTCACCAGAACCGCTTCGTGGAACGCAAAACGAACCAAAAAATGTGAGATTTGTTTTGGATAAAATTGCCTTTGAAATTGGACTTTTGCCAAATGAACTTGAAAGAATAACAACTGAAAACGCAAAAAGGTTTTATGGTATAAAATAATGGGAAATTTTGAATTTAAAAAGAAATTTGGTCAAAACTTTTTGACTGATAAAAACTTGCTTGAAACAATTGTTCAAAAGGCGGGTGTTTCAAGTGATGATGTTGTTTTGGAAATTGGAGCGGGGAAGGGTGCATTGACGGAAACCTTGTCTGCTCATGCAAAAAAGGTTGTTTCGTTTGAAATTGACAAGGAACTTCAAGAATTTTTGCACGAAAAGTTTGACGGAACAAATGTTCAAATGGTCTTTTCTGATGTCATGAAAATGAGTGATGAAGAGATAAAAAAAATTGTTGGTGAAAAATTTAAACTTGTTGCAAACTTGCCATATTATATCACTTCGCCAATCATCACAAGATTTTTGAAAAATGAAGACATGATTTCATGCACGGTTATGGTTCAAGAAGAAGTTGCCGATAGAATAATTGCCGAACCAAAAACCAAAGATTATGGCGTTTTATCGGTGATTTGTGGATGTTTTGGAACGCCTGAAAAAGTGCTACGAGTTAACAGAAAAATGTTTTTCCCAGTTCCAAATGTTGACTCTGCGGTTGTGAAAATAACCAGAAAAGATGACGGCAAAATCTTTAGCGAAAAGTTTTTTGATTTTGTGAAGAAAGCATTTTCAATGCGAAGAAAAAAACTTTCAACAAATCTTGAATCTTCATTTCATTCAAAAGCAGAAATTGAAGAAATTTTGAAAAGCAAGGGATTTAGCGAGTCGGTTAGGGCAGAAGAGTTATCAATTCAGCAGTTTGAAGATTTATTTTTGACACTTTCGGACACAAAATTAAATAATTAATAATAAATATCTTTTGCATTAATTAAAACATCTTGACAAAAAAACGTGAAAGTTTATAATTAAAAACATGAAAATAGGCTAATTTTTTAGCATAATATATATTTTTTAGGGGTCGCTATGAAAAAATTATTGAAGGGCTTAACTTGTTTGATTATGGCATTTGTGCTTGTTTTTAGCTTATCTGCCTGCAAATCAAATTTATCACCAACAACTGTTGACACAAGCAAAGTAAAAACTTCAAATGGAGTTACAACAAATGGAGGTATAACTGCAATCCATGACGGTTATTTGTATTTCATTAATGGAACAAAAACCAACGATGGAACAAGCCCTTATGGAAACACAAAAAGTGCAATTTGCAGAGTTAAATTTGATGAAGTTTTAGGAACTGTTAATGAAGCAACTTATGAAGTTGTTGTTGATGATCTTGTTGGATTTACTTATGGTTCGTTGCATTTCTTTGGGGATTTTTTGTATTACACAACTCCAAGTGCTGACGTGAACTACAAAAACAACGTGCTTTATTATAAAACAAAATTCATGAGATATGACCTCGTTAACAAAACAAAGCAAACTATTTACACAACACAGCAAAATGCTGAAAAGGAAGAAGTTTCTTTTGCATACTATGTTGTGGGGGAAGAGCTTGACCTTATTGTTTATGAATCTAAAAATGCTTCAATCACAAGTATCAAGATTGGTGACACATGTCAAACAAATTATGTTTTGAATGAAGTTACATCGTGTGCATTAAGTGAAAATTATGGCAAATGTGTAACGTCAGGAAAAACTGCTGATGCAAACACTTTTGTTTTCTACACAAAGGCTTATGACACTTATGAAAAATTCAACACAGGAAACAAACTTTATAGAACTCTTCCAAACAAAAATTCTTCAACTTGTATTTTTAACCAAGGCAAAGAAGTTACTCTTGACACAATCAAACAAGGAAAATTGATTTTCTCTGAAAAAGAACTTGATGTTACTCGTGTTTATGCATATCCAATTACTGGTGATGCAAACGAAACTATTTCACTTGATGAAAGGGCATATATAATCTCATATAACACAATTGACAACTCAATTTATATGGAAAATAGTGATGGTTCAATTTCAATTATAGAATACAAAGCTGGTTCAGACAATTCATACACAATAAACAAAATTGATGTAAGCAGAAATTATGAGCCTGAATCAAAACAAATCACTTACGGGAAAACCAAAATTTCAAAGTTCACAATTGCAGGACTTGTTAAAGTTAATGAAATTGTTAAAGAAGCAACTGAAACTGAAGAAGCTCAAACAGAACAAGTTTTGTATTTGGTTTATGTTGCAGACAATGCACTTTACAAACTTGAAATTGAAAGAGCAGGTGTTTTAAATGAAAATGCCAAAGCTCCAGTTAAACTTACAAAGTCAAAGATTGTTGAACCAAGCGGGTTGCTTTTGCCAGAAGTTGTTGGAAATTATGTTTTTGCATTTGCAAATGAAATTGATGATAAGGAAAAGGAAACAGGTAACGTTTACTTGCACAAAATTGACTTAACCATCAAAGAAACGTCAAAAACATTCTCACCAGTTTTGGCAATCAAAGAAGATTAATCAAAATAAAAATTCACCAGAAATGGTGAATTTTTTTATGTAGATTTTTATAATAATTAAAATTGTATTTAGTGGGTTTGTTTATATTCTTTTAAAGCTTTTGCAAGTTGGTCTGGACAAGATGTTGGTTTCATTCCACATTTAATGCCTTCAAGTGTTTCAATAACTTCATCAACAGGTTTGCCCTTAACGAGTGCTGCAACGCCAAGAGTGTTTCCTGGACAGCCGCCATTAAACTTTACGCTTTTAACGATGTTATTTTCAACTTCAAAGTCAATGCTTCTTGAGCAAACTCCAGATGTTTTGTAAGTTTCCATATTATTCACCTTCAATTAAAATTTTATAAATTGCGGAATATACATCGCTTGCACTTTCATTCCATTTTTTGAAAACGGTTATTGCTTCAGCTCTGTTTGAAACGTTGAGTTTAAGTTCAAGTTTTGAGCAGGTTGGATCAATAATTTTTAAGTTTACGGTATATGTTCCGTCACGATTTTTGTAGTAATCTCTAAAATATTCTTGTTTTCGCTTATATGATTGGCGGTTACTTTTTATGTATGTTCCAATATCTTTTCGGATTGATGATGGAATTTTCATAAAAAAATAATTCAAACAATCTCTGCCTTCCTGTGTAATTTTGTAGTAGTCTGTTCCAGCGTTTGTGCATGAAACAACAAATCTAGCATCAACAAGTTCAGGCAAAACTTCGGTTAGTGTCATGTATGAAAGCCAGTTGTTTTGACTGCAACACATTTCGTTGAGAGTTTCGTTTGTTACAGGTATTTCCATTTGATCCAAAACATATAATAAAATAAGTTTAAGTATTGTTGTGTCCATAAAATATCCTTAACTTTTTCTTGTTATACTATAACATAAAGTGTAAAAAAAATAAATAGATTATTAAAGTTTTTGTAAAAATTTGTTGATACGTTTTCAAAAAATAAAAATTAGTTGTAACTATCAAAAAAATTATGTTATTATATTTCCACGGAGAGATATTTATGTCAGATAAAAATGTGAATATAGATGAGTTTTTGATTGCTGTTAACAATCTTTTTAACTCAAAATATATTTTGGTAGATAGAAAAATTTCAGATGTTTTGCTTTCAATTGCAGACACTGCGCCAGTTTACAACTTGATTGCTGAATGCATGGTTAACTTTGATTTTAGATATGAATGGGAAATGGCAACAAAAGGGGATTTTATCAAATTTCCAGAAACAAATGCAAAAAAAATCTCATTTATTTTTTGTTTGCTTAACAATATTGATGATGGCAATCTCGATATAACAAAACTTTTGGAAAGATTCTTTTCAAAGGATCAAAGCATTTCGCCTTATGATATGTTTTGCAGGGATGTTATTGTTCAATTTAGGGACCTTGTTATGCAAGAACTTGGAGTTGAGTTTGTTTCTGCAAATGATGAACAAAATGACCAAATTCAGGCCGTTCCAACCAATGATTATGAAGTTTTAACATCACTTTTGAAAGATTTTGCGGCAATGGTTAATGCAGACAAAAAGTTGAAAAAATGTTTTATGTCTAAACAGGATATTATTGCTGTGATTTCAACCTTTGAACAAGCGGTTTCTGAAGGTAAAATTGGCTACTATTATGCTTTTATGGTGACATTAAAGGCAAATTTTGAAAAAAATAAACTTTACAAATCAAAACTCGACAGAATTTTGGAACTTGCCAATAATTTAATCTTGAGAGGTTAAAAATGGAATATGAAAAATATATTGGAATGGATCCGGTTAACTATTCCGATAGTGATTTGAAAAATATTCTAAATATGCTTGATTTTGAGTATGGAAAAGTTATGGATGCTTATGCTGAAGATATAAAAGCAATTGAAACTCCAAACTTTGATCCATATAGCTTTTTTGGTGAGAGAAAAATTAATAAAATTTCAAAAAAATACGCACCAGTAGTTGCAGATATTGAGATACTGATGGAAGATATAATAAGTGAACTTCAAAAGCGTGGCAAATATTATGAAGAACAACGTTATATGGGTGGACAGTCATCAAACAATGAGAGTAGAACTCTTTCTGAAAAAGAATTTTTGGAAAAAGAAGAGCTCAAGACCTTAAAGCACAAACAAGACCTTCAATCTAACGGCGACTATTATGACGACGGAAGTGAAGAGTAATAAATTAAAAAGATGAAAATAAAAAGGGTTTTACTTCAAAGTAAAACTTTTTTTAGGAATAGACCCTCACGTCAGGGCATGAGCCCTTCCTCAGGGCGACCTGCTAATTATAATGGCATATGACTTAACAAGATTTATTGCCAATATATTTTTCAAAATGATATACCATATATGTCATTCTGAGGAGTGCTTAAAGCA
>CAKVMF010000026.1 GCA_934771675.1 uncultured Clostridia bacterium | reverse complement strand
GGATGGCCAAGTGCACCAAAACGCAAATTATCAGTTCTGATATAAGTTAAAGTTCCAACACCAGCTGCGTTATCTCGAACCCAAAGTCCAAGTTTGAACATTTTTTGCGTCATGTCAAAAATTGGAGTGATTGTTGATTTAAACTCATAATCTCCACGTTTAACCAAAATGTTTAGAGTTTTGTTTTTATAACTTTCTTGATTTATCAAATCCAAGATTTGTGCAGCCGAAGTTATGTCTATACCTTCAATTTTTGTTATTATATCACCTTCTTTTATGTCAAGTGCATTTTCATTTGACTTTGCAACCACAACAACACCGCTACAATTCATTTTAAACCCTAATGGTTGTCCTCCTAAATAAACATAAACTTTTTCTTTGTTTTCTTGAATTAGTTCCGGTTCTTTTTTAAACAAAGACTTCACAATATCTTTAAAACTTGGAAGTATTGCTGCAACTGTTTTTGAACATTGTTTGCAAGGAGTGTTTTCAATAGAAATAGGATTGTAAACGGTCATACCAAAACACAAAACACACATAATGGCAATAACAAAATTTATCACAAAATTTTTAAGTTTAAATTTTTTCATAAAAAAAACTACTCCTGTAAGTAGTTTTTGAAAATATATTTTAATTATACAACAAATAAAAAATTAATGATTCTTGCCAGCTTCAAGCATAAGTCTTGCATGCTCAATTGAAAAGCTTGAAATGTTTCCACCAATAATTCTCGCAATTTCATTTACTCTTTCTTCATCACTCAAAAGTTTGATTGATGTTCTTGTTTTTCCATCCTTAAGAGCTTTTGAAATAAAGAAGTGTGCTGTTCCAAAACTTGCAACTTGTGCAAGGTGTGTAACACAAACAACTTGATGCAATCTTCCAATTTTTGCCAATTTTTCAGCCAAAACATTTGCTGTTTCGCCACTAATTCCGGTGTCAATTTCATCAAATATCATTGTGTCAACTTGATCAATATCGGCTGTTATGTTTTTGATTGCAAGCATAAATCTGCTCATTTCACCACCACTAACAACTTTGTTGAGTGGTCTTGGTGGTTGACCAGCATTTGCTGTAAACATAAATTCAATTTTATCAAACCCTGTTTCATCTGCTGAATTTTCATCAGTTTGAGCAAAATCAATTCTAAATGTTGAACCTTTCATTGAAAGTTCAGCAAGTTCTTCTTTTACCTTTTCAACAAAAGCGGTTGCTGCTTGCTTTCTTAAGTTTGAAAGAATTTCAGCTTTTTGCTTCAATAAACTAGTCAATTGAATTTTTTGATTTTCAAGCTTTTCCATAATTTCTGCAGAATTGACAAGTTTGTCATATTCTTGTTTTATCTTTGACAAATATTCATTTATCTCATCAATGCTTGCACCATATTTCTTTTTTAGTGAAGTTAAAAGGTCAAGACGTTTTTCATTTTCAGCAGCAGAAAATTCATCATAAACCAATGATTCTTTTATTGATTCAATAGTGTCAGAAAGATCTTCAAGTTCATATCTTGCTGATGAAATTCGACTTGCAACATCTTCATTCTCCGGCAAATATTTCAAGATTTCTGAAAATTCATAATCACATTTTTTGATAAGTTCAACAAGACCAGCACTGTCACCAGAACCTTCAAAACAAGATGATATTCTATCAAGCGAAAATGCAATCTTTTCTTGATTTAAAACTTTCATTCTATAATCTTTCAAAGTTTCTTCTTCACCAGAAACAAAGTTTGCTTCTTGAATTTCGTTTATTTGATAACTATACAAATCCAAAAGTTTCTCTCTATCCCTGCTATCAAAATTAAAACTTGAAAGTTGCTTTTTAACTTCTTTAAGTTTATAAAAAACTTCTCTATATTCGCTTTGAGCCTGTTTTATATTTGCACCACCAAAAGCATCAAGAGTTTTTAATTGATTTGACTCTTTCAAAATTTCTTGGTGTTGAAATTGTCCATGAAGATCCATAAGTGGAGCTGTTATACTTTTTAGCATTGAAAGTGTAAAACTTTTTCCGTTAACTCTACACTCATTTTTTCCATCAATTGAAAGTTTTCGTGAAATTATTATTGTGTTTTCTCTCTCAAGCCCAAACTCTTCAAGTCGATTTAAAACGCTATCAAGATTTGTTTCAAAAACTGCTTCAACACTTGCATACTGTTCGCCATATGAAATCAAAGACTTATCTGCTTTTTCGCCCAAAAGCAAAGCTAGAGAGTCAATAATAAGTGACTTTCCTGCACCTGTTTCACCAGTCAAAACATTAAATCCATTTTCTAAGCTGATGGTAAGGCTATCAATAAGTGCAATATTTTTTATGGTCAAACTTTGAAGCATACTAAACCTCTTTTTCGTCTAATGGTTTTTCAATAATTTTATCAATTTCGTTTTTAATAACAACAATCTTGCCTTCTGTGCTTTTCAAAAGTTCAAGACAGTTTTTTGTGTAATCAACACTCTCTTTATAAAGTTCAATAGATTTATCCAATGTGATATCTGGACTATCAAGTTGGTCTTTTATGTTGTTTAATTTTTCCAAAGATTCTTCAAATGTCATAAGATTCTCCTATTTGATTTGTGCTTTAATTTTTCCATCTGCAAATGTTAAATCAAGCTCATCACCTGTTTTTAAATCTGTCGCATGGCTTATTCTTTTCCCATTGATTTCAGCAACAGCATATCCATTTTTCAAAATTTCAAGTGGATTCAATTTTGAAATTATGCTGGTTATTGAATTAAAGTCAGCTTGTTTTGTCAAAAAGATTTTGTTCACGCTTTCATTTATCTTCTGAACAACCATTTTTGTTTTTGATTCCGCCAAACTCATTTTCAACTTCAATTTATCAATTGTTGCGTTTGTTGTGCTACTAAGCATACGCTTGTCATCAGCAACAAGTTTGGTTATAAAATAATAAATATTTTCATTTATCTGTTTGATGTTTTCAACTTCGTCATAATAGTTAAAAACTGCAACTTCAGCAGCAACTGAAGGTGTTGGAACTCTAAGGTCAGATGCAAAATCACAAAGTGTATAATCTGTTTCGTGACCAACGGCAGAAACAATTGGCTTGTTTGATTCATAAATTGCTCTAACAACTTTTTCAGTGTTAAAAGGCGCCAAATCTTCAAGTGACCCACCACCACGAGCAATAATAATTGTGTCAACATCACTTCTAGTGTTGAAATATCTTACGCCATCAACAATTTCGTTTTCAGCACCAATTCCCTGCACTTTTGAAGGATAAACCACGATATTTGTGTATGGATTCTTTGATCTTGTAACGTGAATAATATCTCGAATAACCGCTCCAGTTTCGCTGGTAACAACCCCAATAGTTTTTGCATACTTTGGAATTGGCTTTTTAATCTCTTCAGCAAACAAACCTTCTTTTTCAAGTTTGTTTTTAAGTTCAATAAACTTTTGATAAATATCACCAAGTCCAGTCGCTTGAGCTCTAGCAACAATAAAGTTTAATCTTCCTGATTTAACATAAAAATTAACTCGTCCAAAAACTGTTATTAAATCGCCATTTTTTATGTTAAGATCACTTGCCCCAAACTTCACACACGAAAGCATGGCAGACTCATCTTTCAAATCAAAATACGCATTTCCGCCAGAAATCTTGAAATTTGTAACTTCACCAAAAACGCTGATATTTGATAAGAATTCTTCACTGTCCAAAATATTTTTTACAAAGGTATTAAATTGCAATATGGTTAAAGTTATTGTTTTCATTTTTACCTCGCAAATTTAGAAAGAACCCCGTTAACATACTTTACACTTTTTTCAGTTGAATATTTTTTTGCTAGGTCTAGCGCTTCATTAACACTAACCTTGTATGGAATTGATTCCATATACTCAATTTCATAAATTGCGAGCAGCATCAAAGCAAGGTCTACTTTAAAAACCCTATCAATTGAAAAATTTAATGAATTGTCTGCAATTTTTTTAACAAGTTCATCATAGTGTGCAACCACCCCTTGATAAACTTCATTTATATATGCTTTGTCGTCATCATCAAATGGCATATCAGTTGTATATTCTTCAATCATATCATCTTTCTTTTCTTTTGTGAAAGTATATTCAAATATCAACTTAAAGGCCACATCCCTTGCATCTCTTCTACTCATAAAAATTTCCTTTACTATTCATATTTAATTTCATAATCATTATTTTGATTTTTCTTTTGTCTAGACTTTGCTGGCTTTTTATCTTCAGCATATGTGTTTTCAAAACTCTTTGATTCTCGTTCTTCATATCTTGGTTTTGACCAGAATGGTTTATGCAAAAGTTTATCTGCTTTATTCACACGAGATTTCTTTTTCCCATAGAACATATATGGGATAGGAATTTCCTTTTCTTCTTTTTTCTCTTCTTTTTCTTCAGGTTTAGGCTCTTCTTTTTGTGGAACAGCTGGCTGAATTTTTTGCACAACTGGTGGTTTTACAACTGGTTTTGAAGCAGTTTTATTTTTAAAGTTCACACTGAGTGAACCACCATCTTCTCCAGCGCCTTTAATTGTAACCTTTTCCATGTTGTTTATACCGAACGCAGTTGGATCCATTGCAATGTCTGGAACATCCCCAGCAACCATGCCTTGTGAATAATCTTCTTCATATTCAGAATTCAAACTATTATAAAGGTTGTTGTTTTTCGCCAAACCTTTTTTTGTTGAAATCAAAACAGCACTCATATACATCAAGAAGAAGTGAGAGAACAAATCAAGCATAAGCTGTTTTTTCATTCTTTTGTAATATCTTGAATAATCATAAAAAGTGCTAACAAGTTTTCTTGCTTCTTCTGGTGAAACATCAACAAGTGTTGAAAGAATTTTTTCAGCTTGCTCAACATCACCCATGCTAACAGCTCTTCTGTAGTTTGCTTTCAATGATTCAACAACAGTTTTTTCTTTTTCATATTTTTTTGAAACATAGAAAAATGTTTTTTGAGAACCTTCATAATGTCCCAACTTTTGGGCTCTGTTTTTTATTGCAAAAACAATTGGCTTTTCTTTTCCATTATCAAAAACAGGCACAACACCTAGTATTTCATAAGGAGTGATTTCTCTTGAACCGTCTGCCTTGAGCCTTGGAGAAATTCCAAGCAACTTAAATAGGTCAACAATTCCCTCTTTATTCACACATCTATCAAGTGGTATGCCTAACTGCATATAAAATTCCAAAATCTGTTTATTTGAAAAATTAATCACAACAAACCCTCTTTTAACTTACGTAATCACTATCAATATCGCTAAATGTTACTCCAATAACATGAACATTAACACTTGAAACTTTAAATTCGGTCATTGATTCAACGCTAGACTTGATATTTTCTTGAACTCTAAAAGCAACATCTTTAACAGAATAACCAAACATAACATTAACAAAAACTTCTATTGAAACAGCATTTTCATCAAAATCAACAATAATGCCACGATTGATATTTTTGTTAAACATACTCTTCACTGCTGAAACCGAATTTCTGCTAATAGAAGCAATTCCGTTAATTTCTTGAGTTGCAAGTGAAACGATGCTCATAACAACATTCTTTTTGTAAGTTACATTATCTTTTGATTTCTCATCATCAATTTCAATAACTCTTAATCTTTTTGCCATACACAATCTCCCAATATAACTAATGCAATTATAACATATAAAAATTATTAAATCAATTTGAATTTGCGAAAATTTTTATCAAACATTAAAAAAGAGGCTGTTAAACCCCTTTAAATTCAAACAAAGAATATATTATTTGTTTCGCTAAAATTTTAAACAGCAGAAATTCGAACATTTTTTGCTTCAACACCAGTTTCTCTAACCAAAATTGTCAAAATCTTTGAAGCATCATCAACAGTAAAATTATCAGACTTAACCATAACTGAATAATTGCCATCAGCATTGGTAACAACAGCATCTTCGTATCCTGATGCCATAATCATTCCTTCAAGAACAGTTTCTTTTTCAATACGTCCTGAAAGTTCCGAAATCATTGCATTTGCTTCAGCAATTTGTTCAGAATTTTTTGCCGATGCAAGCATTGTTTGGTAATTGCCCATCATTGTTTCACGCGCTTCTTGTTTGCTCAATCTGTAGCTAGTTAGCAAACTTGCACTTTCATAAGTTGTTGTTGGAATATTGTCAGTTTTTCTGTTTAAAAACAAATTCAAACATCCAGTAACAACAAGCAACATAACCATACCTGCAACTATAAATATTTTTTTCTTTTTTGTAAGCATTTTGCTTCCCTCCTTGAAAAATAAAATCTTCATACCCCACTCCTTTAGTTTTCCTGTAAAATACATATGCATGATGAATCAATATTTAGAACCACCGACAAAGCATTTATTATGCCAACTTTTGTCGATGGTGAAATTTTGTTTGTAACAATCATAACTCCACTAACTTTTGGCATAAGGGTTGTAACAACAACTGGTGTTGAAACAGACCCATTCTTTTCAAACACCACGGTTGTCGAAATAGTTTCCGTTGTTGTTCCTGATGAATTTGTAGATTTTTGAGTTTGAGTTTCAGTCAAATACTTAACTTCAGCAGACGCTTCAACCATAACAAAAACAGAAACTTTTGTAACAGATTCAACCGACAAAATCATACTGGTGAGTTTTGATTCAATGGTTTTTGAATAATCTGAAATTGAAACATTTGTTTCAGTTTGCTTCACGGACTCTTTCTTTTTTGAGCCAGAAAAAAACGTTGAAACAAAAATTGATATAACCATAACAATCAAAACTATTGATGCAATAAACAGCTTTTTGTTTGCCTTAAATAGTTTTTTTGATCCATCGAAAAATTTTTTAAAAATATTATTTTTCTCCATAAATACCCACAAAATCAATATTTTTTATCTAATTTTGACACTTTTTGCGTTTTTATATCAGTAACAAAATCATCTTAACAACAGTAAACAAAAATATAATCAACACAAATGATTGAACCATTGCTCTCATCTTTTTTATTGGAAAGAGAATTTGAAAAAACTCAAACAGCAGCCCCAAAATTAAATATGAAACAACAAATTTATAAATCATCAAACCACCGAAACCGAAAGAATCAACAAATAGATATAAATAAACAACACCATAAATGAGCCCGCCAAAACAGTAATAAAGTTCGACATACATTTTGACACATTGTTAAACATGTCTGAATATTCATTGTTACCCACAAACAAAACCATTAGTGACAACACTTTAAAAAATAACAAGTATATTACGTAAACAATAATAGGTTTAAGAACAGTAAAAAACAAAAGCATTATTCCGCAAACACCAAAAGCATTTTTTATCAAAACCGAACATGAATGAACAAAATTGAATCCATCAGAAATATATCCACCAAGAATAGGAACATAATTTTTTATAGCAAATTTTGTAAGTTTCAAACTGACACCATCTTTGATTCCCGCCGTAACCATATTAACGCTAGAGAATAAACCAAAAATAGCAAAAAAGATAATTATAGAATATTTGAAAACTGATTTAAAAATATCTATAACTCTTGAAAACTTTGAGCTTTCAAAAGCACTTCCAAAAACACTTAAAAGCAAAATTGAAATAGATAGAGGCAGCAATAGATAAACAAAAATATAACTTCCAGTATTCAGCAAAAATATAGATAGAGTTGAATAAATTGAATACGATCCAGCAGACCCAGAAAGCAAAATCATACTAAGCAAAATTGGAAACAAAATTCTTGATATATCAAATAGTCTTTGAATTGACTCTGCAATTATTTTTGAAATATCTTTAAGCATCACAATCAAAATCAAAACAGTCAAAAGTGAAAAAATAATTTTAATAGATTTTTTTAAATCATCGTGTTTGCCAGCTGACAAATTTGAAAACAATTCAAAAAGAATAACAAGCGACAACAAACTAACAAATAAGGATAATAGCGGTTTTAAACTTTCTTTAAAGATGTTCCCAATTTCAGAAAGCAATGAATCATATTCTTCAAAAAAATTACCTTTCAAAACTTTCAAAGCAAGGTCTTTAAAACTCAATGCATTAAAAAATTCAAAATCAAAATCATTTATTAAAAAATCATCAAGTTCACTTGTGTCTGTTTCATTAAGTATTTCATTAATCTTCTCACCAAGTTCAGCTTCAACATTTTCGCTCGGCTGATTTTCATTTTCAGCGTGAGCAACTTTTGTTACACGAAAATCAAACAAACCACCTATCAAGACAAAAATGATAACAACAAAGACAACAACTTTTTTATAATTGGAAGTGTTAAAGAACATATTGCAAGCTTACCCCCAAGCAAGACTTTTGATGATATAACTTGATTTCCAAAATCTTCAGCAATGTCAGATGCAAATTCTGTAACATACCCCACACCAATAATCTTCATAACAACAGGAAAAAAATCAAAACCAACATTTGTAAGAGCATAAATTTCAGCAAAATAACTAATGATTTTTGTTAACTCATCAATACACAAAACAAAAATAAGCACACCGCCACAAACATTAATTATTGTTGAAAATTCAGGTTTTGTTTGTTTTAGCATTGATGACAAAAATATAGAAATTATAGCTATACAAAGCACTTTTAATATCATTTTTTACCCAAATTGCACATTTTTTGCGTTTTTAATATAGATTAAATAGTTGTTTTATTGTTCCAAACAAATCACTTATCATGCCAAGAACTATAACCAAAACCATAACAAGGCCAGCAAGTCCAGTCAAGGTTGAAAGATCACTGCGCCCCTGATGCTGAAACAATTGACATATAACACAAGTTAAAATTCCAATTGCACCAATTTTAAAAAGAACCGTTACATCCATATCATCACCATATAACAATTGCAACAACCGCACCGAGCGCAAGCATTAACTTAAATCCAAGCCCACCTTTTTCTTTTTCAAGCTTGTTTTCTTCAATAATTTTGGTTGTCAAAAATTGTTCGAATTTTCTATTTTTTTCTTTTTCATATTCATATTCAGATTTTCCAATCTCAATCAAATATCTCTGAATCACATTAAAAGTGTTTTTATCAATAATTTTATTTTTTAAAAATTCCATATTAAATTGATAGATATTATCATTCTTTAAAATAAATTTACAATAATTTGCGTTTTTATTTTTATGCGTAATTATATAATTATTAATAATTTCTTGAAGATCATTTTTGAATAATGATATATTTGAATCATATAAACACGCAAACTCATGCAGCATGTTTAACGTTTTTAAACTTTCTTTATACTTATTCTTATAAAAGTATCCTGCTGAACCAAAGAACAATATAATACAGATTTCAAGAAAAATTTTCATAGCATATATGGAATATAGATGCATCTCAAATTTTCATCATATACACCGTCAATCGTTCCAACTCCATTTCGTTTTGAAAGCACAATAATTCTGTCAAAATATCTTTGATTTAAAACAGATTCAAAATACCTTTTATTTTTCAAGTCTTCAAGTGATCCTGCGTGAGCTGTTGCAATTACACTCACTCCAGACTTTATAGCCTGTTTGATTGAAATTAAATCTTCTTCATTTGAAATTTCATCAGTTATGATTGTTGATGGTGCCATTGTTTTTAATGCTTCATCAAAAGCAAATTTTTTTGTCGAACCTGAAATCACATCCGAGTAGTAACCAACATCCATCATTGCCTTTCCTGCTCCTGCTATTTCATATCGTTCATCAACAATCAAAATGTTTTGGATATTTTTTTCATTTGATAGCTTCAGTGCAATATCTCTAACGAGAGTCGTTTTACCTGCTCCTGGTGGTGATATAATTAAACAATTTTTAGCCACCCCATT
>CAKVMF010000025.1 GCA_934771675.1 uncultured Clostridia bacterium | reverse complement strand
GTCCAGTGTTTGGGATTAAAGGTGGTGCTGCTGGTGGTGGTTATGCTCAAGTTCTTCCAATGGAAGATATAAACTTGAGTTTTACTGGAGATTTTGATGCTATTACATCTGCAAACAATTTGCTTTCTGCTATGATTGATAATCATATTTTCAATGGAAACGAACTTGATATTGATGAAAAGCAAATTTTGTTTCACAGATGTCTTGATGTTAATGACAGGTCACTCCGTGAAATAACTTACACAATCGCCGGCAAAGACAAAAACGGGAATAAGCAATTGGTTGAAAGGAAAGATAATTTTTCAATCACTGCAGCAAGTGAAATTATGGCTATTTGTTGCTTGGCACAGAATATGAAAGACCTTAAAACAAGGCTAGGAAATATTATGGTTGCGGTTTCAAAATCTGGCAAGCCAATTTATGCAAAGGATTTAAAGGCTGAAGGAAGCATGGCAGTGCTGCTTCGAAATGTGCTTTGTCCAAATCTTGTGCAAACACTTGAAGGAACTCCAGCATTTGTTCACCTTGGACCTTTTGCAAATATTGCACATGGATGCAACAGTATAAATGCAACAAAACTTGCACTTTCAGTTGCTGACTTTGCAATTACAGAAGCTGGCTTTGGTGCTGATCTTGGTGCTGAAAAATTTATTGATTTAAAATGCAGAGTGGGAAAATTGAACCCAAGTGCAATTGTTTTGGTTTGCACAATCCGTGGTCTTAAATTCCATGGCGGAAGTGAAACAAATCCAAATGAAGATGGCTTGAAACTGCTAGAAAATGGACTTTGCAATCTTTATCATCACATAAAAGTTTTGCGTGAAACATTTGGTGCAAATGTTGTTGTCACAATCAACAAATTTGCAAGTGATACAAATGAAGAAATCAATCTCGTTATCAACAAACTTAAAGAAATCAACACTGATGCGGTTGTTAATGAATGCTTTGCAAAAGGTGGAGATGGAACAATTGATCTTGCAATGGCGGTGCTTAACAATATTTCAGATAAAAAGGTTAAGTTTGCATATAATTTAAATGATAGCATTGAAAAGAAGATTGAAGATATAACCAAAAATGTTTATGGCGGAAAAGAAGTCGAATTTTCTGAACTCGCTAAAAATAAAATCAAGTTTATTGAAGATGCTGGTTACAAAAATCTTCCAGTTATTATTGCAAAAACTCAATTTAGCTTATCAGATAACAAAGAGCTTGTTGGTGAGCCAAAAGATTTTACTTTGCATGTTCGTGATATTGAGCTTAAAAGCGGTGCAGGATTTGTTGTTGCTATTGCTGGTGATATGATGCTTATGCCGGGTCTTTCAAAAGTTCCAAATGCCGAAAAAATTGATATAAAGTCCGATGGAACAATCATTGGACTTTCATAGGAGGTTTTATGAATTCTAAAAAATTTAATGTTTTTGCTATTTTTATGGTTGTTGTTATGTGTGCCTTTTCAGTTTTTATAGGCATAAACAATCGTGGTAAAAATGGTATTGATGGAACTGACGGAAAGAGTTCGTATGAACTTGCTCTTGAACAAGGATTAATTCCAGAAGGGACAACTGAAGTTGAGTATTTGAGAAGTCTTTATGGAAAAGACGGCTCGTCTATAACATTAGAAGATATCTACAACGCATATCTTGCTGAAAAACGCAATGTTGACCCAAATTATGATTGTTCAATGCTTGATTTTCTTCAATCAAACTTTGCAGATTCAATCAAGGTTGACACTTCAACACTTGTTAAATACACAACTCAAACAGCACTTCGTTCAACCGTTGATATTTGCTATCATTTTTATGATGGAAGGGGTGTTTATACAAAAACCATGCTTGGATCATACAAACAATCAACAACTCCAGCTTATGGTGTTTCAGCTGGTAGCGGTGTTATATACAAAATTGACGATACTGCAGGAGTTGCATATATAATCACAAACTATCACGTTGTTTACGCATCAAACTACACAAGTGACACACAATACAATGTGTTTTACGATGGATCAGATTATTTTACAGCCAAGATTGAGAACAATAGTATAAACAGAAGTGCAGTTCCTGTTGAAACTCATTTCTTGCCTGAATACGACGTTTATCTCTATGGCTATCAAGATATAGCTTACAGATTGTCAGCAACATTTGTTGGTGGATCTGCTGATAATGATATTGCAGTTTTAAAAATTGATAAAAATAGTTCAAATACTAATAATGCTTTGATGTTTTCATCAAATTATGAAGCTGCGGAAATAGGCGACAGCACCAAGCTTTCATCTGGTGAAGGAGTTGTTGCGGTTGGAAATCCACTTCTTGCAGACACTTCAAGCATTGACACTTCAAATGTTTCAAGCAATGAAGAACTTATTGATGAAGTTTATGAAGCTTATGTTGACGCAATCTGTTTAACATCAACAAGTGGCGATGTTAGCAATGTTTCTGAATATTGCAACTTTACATCACTTCTTGATAGCACGGCATCTGTAAAACTTCGTTTAATTCGTGTTTCATGTGCAATCAATGCTGGAAACTCTGGTGGAAGTTTGTTTGACTTAAATGGAAAGCTTATTGGTATTGTTAACGGAAAGATTGAAAGTGCAAGCTACGACAACGTTGGTTATGCAATTCCAGTTAATGTTGCAACGGCAATTGCTGACCAAGTTATTGCTCAATGTGAAGGTAGAACTGAAACAAGAGTAAAGATTCTTTCATCAACCGGCATTGGATTAACTGTTGATGACGGAAACAGAAGTGCATCATTTGACTCTGGAACAACCACTTGGGAAACCAAAGCAAATGTTGTGGTTAAAACGGTAACCTCTGCATCAAAGCTCAATGGAAAAGTTAGTGCTGGTGATATCATCAATAGTGTTGTTGTTGATGGAATGACTTACAATCTTAACTTCGCATATGAGCTTAATGATGTTTTGCTTAAGGTTATCAGCGGAAAGACTTCTAGTTACTCGGCTACTTTCAAAATAACAACAACTGAAGCAGGATCGCTTGTAGACAAAGACATTGTGATAAATTTTGAAGATGGTGACTTTGCTCAAATTGCTTAAAGACAAAAAACAATACAATCTCAAACCAAAATGGTTTGGGATTTTTTTATGCTCTTTATTTTGGCAATAAAAACTTAAAAGACGACAAAAACAACAACAAATCATCATTCTTTCGTGAAAGTCAAGAAGTGTAATTGTGTTATCATTTTTATGTGAGGAGGAAACTTTATGGAGATTAAATACATAAACAAAGATGATAGTATTCTCGCTGAACTTTCGGGAGAACTCGACGAATGCTCGGCAGAGTATGTGAGAATATCACTTGACGACTTGCTAAAAAATCTAACGTCAACAAAAACGAAACTAGTTTTGGATTTTTCAAAAGTGTCTTTTATGGACAGCACGGGTATTGGTGTTCTTCTTGGAAGATACAACAAGTTTTCAAAGTATGATATTGGCATGTATATAAAAAATCCAACTTCTTATGTAAACAGAATATTTGAAATGACGGGAATATATCAAATTATTCCAAAAGTATGTTAAGGGGGAAAATGTAATGGCATTTGATAACTATTTTAAACTTGAATTTGAAGCAAAAAAAGTCAATGAGAGTTTTGCCAGAAGTGTGGCGAGTATGTTTTGCGCTGAACTCAATCCAACGGTGTCTGAAATCAATGATATAAAAACATCTGTTAGTGAAGCGGTTACAAATTCAATAGTTCATGGCTATGGTGACAAAGGAGGAAAAATTGTTCTTGAAGTTGGCATTAGTGGAAGACAGGTAGACATCATTGTTACAGATTTTGGAGTTGGCATTGAAGATATAGATATGGCGATGCAGCCATTTTGGACAACCAAGGCCGATGAGGAGCATTCTGGAATGGGATTTACATTGATGGATTCGTTTATGAATAATCTTGAAGTTAAGCCAAACAATCCTAGTGGACTCATTATCCATATGCAAAAGGTAATCAAGGGCTAATGGACGAATACAAGCCGATTGACACAGCTCAAACAAACGAACTAATCAAGCGTTCAAAGGATGGCGACAAAGATGCAACTGAACAACTTGTAAATGGAAATTTTCCACTGATTAAAGCGATTGTTAAAAGTTACCTTGGAAAAGGAACTGAATATGATGATTTATATCAAATTGGATGTGTTGGTTTTTTGAAAGCAATTAAAAATTTTGACCCAAGTTTTGATGTTAAATTTTCAACTTATGCGGTTCCAATGATTTCAGGTGAGATTAAGAGATTTTTGCGTGATGACGGAAGTATTAAAGTTTCAAGGTCAATAAAAACTTTAGCGATAAAGGTTAAGGCTTTTATTGAAGAAGAAAAGAAAAAGAACGGTGAAAGCCCAACAATTGATGTTATTGCAGAAAAATTTGGTGTTGACAAAGAAGATATTGTTGTTGCACTAGACTCATGTCAGCAGATGGTTTCGCTTCATGCTAAAATTGATGAAAATGATCCAAATAGTCAAAATGTGATAGACAAACTCATGGTTTTTGATAAAAGCGATGATATGCTCGACAAGTTTATTTTGAAAAACGAAATCATGAATTTGCCTGAAAAAGAAAAAAAGATAATCATTCTTCGTTATTACAGGGGAAAAACTCAAGGTGAAGTTGCCGAGCTTTTGGATGTTTCACAGGTTCAAGTTTCAAGATTAGAATCAAAAATTATAGAACAATTAAAAAACAAATTAAAACCACAGTGATTTGCTGTGGTTTTGTCATATTAAAAAGTTTATTTTAATAGAATTTAATAGCAAACAATTTGATGCATATGACACAATTCGACGTTTTGTAAACTATTTTCACATTATTATAAAAAATAAGTTTTGTAAGATTATGCAATATTAATTTAAAATAAAGGAGTAAATTATATGAAGATATTTTGCATGAAATTTAAACCAGTGGCACGATTGATCGCCATGTCGCTGGTAGCGATATTTTTGGCTTCACTTATTGCATTTACAAACACAGGAGCAGTATTTTTTGGCTATGCAAAAAGGCAAGTGCCAATATACTCTGTTGATACCGCTGAAAAAAAAGTTGCTTTAACTTTTGATGCTGCATGGGGTTCAGACAAAACTGAAAAAATTGTAAAAACATTAACAGATAATGGCATTGTTGGAACATTCTTTTTGGTGGGATTTTGGATTGAACAAAATGCTGACAAAGTAAAGATGATAGATGAAGCCGGATTTGACATTGGCACTCATTCAAACACACATCCAAAAATGAGCACACTTTCAATTGATGGAATGAAAAGTGAACTTGAAACATCAATGAATATGCTCACAAAAATCACAAATAAACCAGTAAAATTTTTTAGAGCACCATTTGGTGATTATAATGACTCGGTTTTGACTGTAGCAGGCGATTTGGGCTTAAAAACCATACAGTGGGATGTTGATAGTTTAGATTGGAAAGGTTTGAGTGCAAATGAAATTTTATCTCGTGTTAAGCAGAGCGTGAAAAATGGTTCGATAATTCTTTGTCATAACAATTCAGACCATATTTTGGACGCACTGCCATTAATAATTTCATATCTTAAGGGCGAAGGATATCAAATGGTAAAGATATCTGACCTTGTTTACAATGAAAATTATTATATTGATAACAACGGATTACAAAAAAGAAAATAAAACACTATAAGGATGGCAGTTTATGAATTATGCTTCATATGAAAACAATAATCATGTTTTAATCAAAGGTAAAATCAAAGAACTTCCAACATATTCTCACACAGTTATGGGCGAAGGTTTCTTTGAAATGCTTATTGAAGTTCAAAGACTTTCAGACGAAGTTGACGAACTCCCTATAACAATTTCCGAAAGACTGATTAAAGATTTCAAAATAGGTGACGAAATTGGGCTTTCAGGACAATTTAGAAGTTATAACAAAATTGAAGAGAATAAGAGCAAATTGATGCTCACAATCTTTGTTAAGGAACTTCTTGATCCAAACGAAATGAACGAGGTTAACCAAATTTTTTTGATTGGATATATCTGCAAAGAACCAATTTACAGAACCACTCCATTTGGAAGAGAAATTTGCGATTGTTTGCTTGCTGTTAACAGAGCTTACAACAAAAGCGACTATCTTCCATGCATAGCTTGGGGACGTAATGCAAGGTTTGTTAAGGATCTTGTTGTTGGAGAAAAACTTGAAGTTCAAGGAAGAATCCAAAGCAGAAAATACCAAAAGAAAATCAACGAGAATGCTTTTGAAACAAAAACAGCATATGAAATCTCGCTTTCAAGTGTTATGATTGCACTTGATGAAAACTATTCTGACACCAATAATATAACAAACAGCCAATGCTTAAACAGTATGGCTCAAAATGATGGGATTCAAGGCAAAAAACTTGAAAACTCATCAGAAGCAATATAAAAAGAAGTGCATTTGCACTTCTTTAATTTTTGTTTGTTTGAATATTAAATAAGTCAACCAAAAGATAAAAATTCTCATGGCCATCACCCTTAAAATAAAATTCAGAGCCATCTTTTAAAATAATTGAAATTATATTGCTTGGAAGCAAGCCCACATACTTCATATTTTTAATCAAAATTTCTTTTGAAAATCCTGCTTTCGAAAAAAAGATTCTATCGGTCATTATTGAAAATCTAAAACCTGGTATAAACTTGAATTTATTAGTTTTTATTTTTGTTGCATAAAAAGTATTATTGTAACTTTTTAGTTCTTTTTCAGCAAATATTGTTTTTGTTAAAAGTTCATATTGAAATGCTTTTAAATCGTCAAATGTGTCAACATCATTACAAAACAAGATATTTCCGTCTTGACCAATTTCAATCGCCGAGCCGCAGTTGTTGCACTTAAGACAATTGTATTCAGAATAAACATCAAACAAGGTTTTGCATTTTGGACAGCAGTAAATGATTCTATCTAAACCGGCAGCTCTGTTGTTTGTTAAAATTTCAAGTTGCATTCTTTTTGCGTAAATGCTGGCAGATGATGGCAAACTGTTATTGATTAAAAAGTTTGCATCTTCTTCAGATAATTGCCTGTATTTAACGTATGGAACAATGCCAACCTCATTGATTTTTACATCGCATTTTCTGTGGACTGGTGACCAAATTGGATAGGCATAAAACATTCCCGCAATGTCAATAAATTTTAGGTTATAGGTGGTTTTTACAAGGAAATTTGTTGCTTTTTGCGACAATTTTTCAAAATCACCAAACACTGTGTAGTCTTTTTCAGGAAAGAGAACTATTGAAACATATGCTTCTTTTAATGTTTTTACGGCATTAATTAAGTCTTTGTATTCATCTTTTGAAATTGAGCCATCCAAAATCCTTTGAAAAACATCTTCTTTCAAAAAAACATGATTGAAATTAAATGCGTGTTCAACTATGAACCTATCATAAATGTTTGTTTTGTTAACTAGGTAAATAAAAGGTTTTATGTCTTCAATTTTTGTGTCTAATACTCCAAATTTCTTGGCAGTGAAAAAACTGTTTAGCTTGTTTGGTGGCATATCAAAAAATCTTTTATCAATAAAAGTCTTTACATATTTTCTCTGATTCATATCTATAATTATATACATTTTTTTTATAAACTCAAATAAAAATTTTACAATCTGGCATTAAATGATTTGAATAATTTTGAAAAATATTTTATAATGCTAACATAAAACAAATTAGGAGTATCACATGGATTTATTTCAAAAATGTAAAGATTATACACTTGCTCGTGATGTTAAAGCGGCAGGTATTTATCCATATTTTCACACATTAGAGTCAAAGCAAGATACTGTTGTTGAAATGGAAGGCGGCAGAAAAATTATGATTGGCTCAAACAACTATCAGGGACTTACAAGTGACCCAAGAGTTATTGCAGCTTCAGTCAAGGCAACTGAAGAATTTGGAACTGGTTGTTCTGGCTCAAGATTTTTAAACGGAACAACAAGCCTTCATATTCAACTTGAAAAGGAACTTGCAGAATTTTTGGGCAAAGAAGACTGTGTAACAATGAGCACAGGTTTCCAAACAAACCTTGGTGTAATTTCTTGCATTGCTGGAAGAAAGGATTATATTTTTTGCGACAAAGAAAACCATGCGTCAATTTATGATGGCTGCAGACTTTCATATGCAAAAATGGTTAGATTCAATCACTTGGACTATGATGATTTGGAAGAAAAACTCAAAGAAGTTCCTGAAGATGCTGGAATCTTGATTGTTACTGATGGTATTTTTTCAATGACAGGTGATATTTGTGACTTGCCAAGACTTGTTGAGCTTAAGCACAAATATGGCGCAAGAATCATGGTTGATGATGCGCACAGCTTTGGTGTTCTTGGAAAAACTGGTGCAGGAACTGCTGAATACTTTGGCTTGACTGATGAAGTTGACCTTATTTATGGAACATTCTCAAAATCTCTTGCAAGTATGGGTGGATATTGCGGTTGCACAAAGGAAGTTGCAGAATTTATCCGTCACAACTCAAGACCATTCATTTTTAGTGCGTCAATCACTCCTGGATGTTTGGCTGCAACACTTGAAGCACTCCACATCATAAAGGAAGAACCAGAAAGAGTTGCTCACTTAACAGAAGTTGCAGAATATATGAGAAAACTTTTGCGCGAAAGGGGAATCAAGTTTGCTGATAGCAAAGCTCCAATCATTGCACTTTTCACATATGACCAAGAAGTTACACTTAAAGTTTGCAAACGTTTGTTTGAGGAAGGTGTTTATGCAAACCCAGTTTTGCCACCAGCAACACCACCAGGACAATGTTTGGTTAGAACAACTTACACAACAACTCACACCAAAGAAGTTTTGGAAGAAGCCGCAGATATTATTGCAAAAGTGTTTGATGAGTTTGGTTTGATTGAAAAAGAATAATAGTAGATAAATAAAAAGCAGTCCAATTTTGGACTGTTTTTTTGTGTTAATTTTGCTTATTTTAATTAATTGTTTTCGTCAAAGTCGTCATCTTCTTTGTCGAGTCCCATTTCTTTGTAAAAATCTTCAAGACTAGGGTCGCAACCGGTCATATCAATTTTTGCAATAGGGATTTCAACAAAACCTTTGTCATTTGTGTTGTAATGATCCAAACATTTTCCACAGTTATCACAAATTTTTGTTGGGTCAATATCGCATCTGTCACATTCTCCACAATCTGTGCAACTCTTTGTTTCATCAAGAACGCACATTCCGTTTTCATCACCATGAATACCTTGTTTCATAAATTTCTCCTTCGTCATAAATATTTTAATCAAAAAATTTAAAAAATCAATTGTTAATTTATTTTTTGTCTAATAAGTCCGACAACAATTCCAATAATTTGGCAGTTATCAACAATAATAGGACTCATAAAATCATTTTCAGGTTGAAGTCTAAAGTGATTATTTTCTTTGTAAAAACGTTTAACCGTTGCGCTATCGTCAACCATTGCAACAACAATTTCGCCATTTTCAGCAGTTTCTTGTTTTCGAACAACAATCTTGTCGCCGCTAAATATTCCAGCTTTAACCATGCTGTCGCCAGAAACATTAAGCATAAACATATCACCATTGTTTATTCCAAATAATTCAGTTGGCAGGTCAATTTCTTCTTCAAGATTTTCAGCGGCAAAAATTGGCTTTCCAGCGGCAACTTTTCCAACGACTGAAAAGATATTTGCTTTTTTATTAATCTTTTCACCGGTGATTGTTATCGCTCTATTTTTGCCATTTGATTTAACGATAAGCCCTTCATTTTCAAGCTGGGTAAGGTAGTAAAAAGCGGAAGAAGATGAAGTCATGTCAAATGCTTTGCAAATTTCACGAACTGATGGCATATATCCATTTCTGCTCGAAAATTCATTTATAAATTCTAGCACTTGATAC
>CAKVMF010000024.1 GCA_934771675.1 uncultured Clostridia bacterium | reverse complement strand
AATTAAGAGTATGTGAAGAATTTGCTCAAAGAAACGATTTAGTTATACTTAATACATATATTGACCGAGCAATGACTGGAACAAACGACAATAGACCTGATTTTCAAAAAATGATAAAAGAAAGTTCTAATCACGAATGGCAATATGTAATTGTTTACAAACTAGATAGATTTTCAAGAAACAAATATGAAACTGCAAAATACAAAAAGGCATTAAAAGATAATGGTGTAAAATTGTTATCTGCAATGGAAAACATACCTGATACACCAGAAGGAATAATTCTAGAAAGTTTACTTGAAGGTATGGCTGAATACTATTCGGCAGAACTTGCACAAAAGGTTAAGCGTGGTATGCACGAAACTAGACTTAAAGGCAACTACCAAGGTGGTGGACTACCTTATGGCTATAAAATTGATGGTAGAAAAATTGTAATTGATGAAACAAAGGAAGATATTGTGAAATACATATTCAAACAATATGCAATGGGTAAATTTGTAAGAAATATCATTGAAGAATTAACTCAAAAAGGTATTTACAAAAATGGCAAACCATTTGCAGTAAATACAATTTATGGAATACTTAAAAACGAAAGATATATCGGTAAATACACAAAAGATAATGAAGTATATACAAATATGTTTCCAAGAATAATTGATGATGAAACTTTTGCAAAAGTAAAAGCAAGAAGTAAAGTTAATCATTATGGCAAACGCAGTGTAAAAACAGTTTACTTGTTTAAAAATAAACTTGTTTGTGGTTATTGTGGCAAGCCAATAAGTGCAGAAAGTGGAACTACAAGACTTGGCAAAAAGATAAATTATTACAAATGTATTGGTATTAAAAAGTATAGAAATAATTGTGTTAAAGAAACAATTAGACAAGATATTTTAGAAGAATATTTACTAAACACAATAATAACTGAATTATCTAAACAAAAAGTGCAAGACCAAATAGTTAAGAAACTAATGGACTTGCAAAACACACCTAAAACAAATATAAACTTAAATATGCTTGTTAAAAGCAAAAAACAAGCCGAAACGACACTTAATAACATTATGTCAGCAGTTGAACAAGGCGTTGTGAATAAGACGACTAATAACCGAATGAAAGAACTAGAACAACAGATTGAAGATATTGAAAGACAAATTCTTGTTGAACGAAGTAAAACATCAATAAAAATAAGTGAAGAAGATATACGAAAGTTTTACATAGAAGCACTAAAATTAGAACCACTACTACTAATAGATGCTTTAATAAAACAAATTAAACTTTATAACGATAAAGTTGAAATAACATTCAATACACCAACATTACAGAGTCCTAACGATAAGGGCTCTTTTTTAATGCTTAAAAACAAAATGGAAAAGATAATTCAAAACAAACCACAACCAGCATTTATTGATATGAGTGTTGAATTTTATGTATAGCCATTTAATCGTGGCTATTTATTCCATGGTGAACTTGACAACCGCCAAAATGATTTATTCTTGGCAATTAAGACAAAGAAAGAACAATTGTGTTCTTTCTTTTCTCTTTCTTGATATTATGTTTCATTTTGTCTTGTTGTCAAGCACCTTTCACGGCATAAACAGCCTTGTTACTTGTTTTTTAAAGATTTTGATAAACTATCTATCTTTGATTGCCTTTTTAAATCTTTTCTAATCAAAATTATTTGTAACATTTTATTATACAACATATCACAATATTCAACAGCTTCACTATTATTTATATTCTTTATTACATCATTTTCCCATTTGCCGGTTTCATTATTATGTCTAATGTGAAGATTGTTTAATATTAGTGTACATTCATTCATAATTGTATCAAAAGGTCTATATCCTTTTTCAGTGCTATCTTTTTCAATATACAACTCTGTTGCTAAATGAGCTAGTTGTTTTCTTTTTGATTCCAAATCGTCATTTTTGATTTTTAGATAGCTCACGATTTCCCACTGAACAGCTGGAGAAAAATCTTCTATAGCTTTGTCTAAAACTTCATTTTTAGGAATTAACACATACCAACCGTCAGGGTCTTTTTTTTCATCTAGACCAAGATTTATGATTAATGCAGCTAAAATTTCTAACATTAACTTATAATTATTTTCAATAACTATCAAATCATATCTCATCCTTATTAGTTCATAATTTGGTTTTACATATAAAATGTTGTTTATAAGTTCTAAGAAATTAATTAATTGTTCATTTGTATATTTTTTTGAGAAATCAAGATATAAATCATTTTGTGTAAACATTTCTTTTGTTGTTATATATGTTTGTCTAAACTTCCAATTGCGCAGCATTAATTCGTCAAAAACTGAACTGTAAGTAAATGTTTCATTTGTAGTAAATAGATTTGCTCTTCTAAACATTGGCGCTTCAAAAAAAAATTGTTTCAATTTTTCTGCTTCCAATTGAACATTATAATTTTTTTTCATTAAATCTAATGCGCTAATTTTTGTCATACGAATCTCCTTTATTGAAATAATAGCATACTTTTAATTTTTTTTCAATAATAGAAAAAGAAAAAGCCTAAACCAAACGCTTAATTAAAAGTATTCGATTTAGACTTTAACTGGTGCCGAAAGTGGGACTTGAACCCACATGAAGTTGCCCTCGCAAGATTTTGAGTCTTGTGCGTCTGCCATTCCGCCATTTCGGCATAAATATGTGTTATTAACGGAATTATAATAACACATATTTTGTTTTAATGCAAGAATTTTAATAAAAAATTCTAATAAATTTCATCACCTTCATTTTCATCTGCATGCGAATGAAAATCTTCTGCTACTCTCTTTTCAACCAATTTTTTCATTTTTTCATTTTCACGTTGTTCTTTTTGAACTTTCATAATTTTGTTAGTTATGCAGTTAACAATGTAACTATATTTTGAGAATGTATCTTCATTGTTATCTTCAAAAATATTTTCAACTTTGATAAATTCTTTTTCTTCATCAATATTGTTTGGTGTAACTTTGTAGCCAACTACTTCACCTGTTCTATTTTTGAGAAGACCCAAAATACCTTTTGCATTGGCTTTAATAAGCCCAGATGTGTCGCTGCTAAAAATGAAGAAGTTTGCGCTCTGGTCAAACTCCCCTATATAGTCACAAAGGAAGTAGTTATCTTTAAGTTCAGAGTTGTCTGAATAAACTCTATGGATTTTGATTTTTCTTAAAGATGCTTGTTCAAAATTTGAAGTTGCTGGAAAATGAATTCCAAGTTTATCAAACATTGCTCTGTCAAAGCAGCTTGAAATACTTTCTTGTGAAAGCATGTGAACTTGGTTGATGCAATCAAGTTTTTTATCTTTTGCCCTTACTCTTAAATATAGATTGCCATCATTATCATAAAGCCAAATTCTTACAACCTTGTGCCAAAGACCTTTATAATGCACGTCATGTTCATCTTCTGAAGATTGAAATACGCCATTTTCATCAAATGTATCATAATATTCCATAAGTTACCTACACCTTTTTATCTAAAACATCAATGCCGAGTTTGCCAAGTTCGTCGCGAATATAGTCAGAGAGTTGATAATTCTTTTCGCTTCTTAATTTTTGACGAATATCACCAATCAAACCTAAAAGTTTTTCATCATTGCTGTTTTGTTCTGTTTCTAGTGTATCATTTTTAAAGTCAAACCCCAAAACATTTTCAAACATTTTTACAAGAGAATTTGCTTGCATAGCCAAATTTAAATCATGAGCTTGTGCAATTTTTTGAGCAACTTTGCTAAATTTCAAAAGTTCAGCAATAGCAAGTGGTGTGTTGAAGTCATCATTCATTGCATTTTCAAAATTTTGCTTAATTTCAAGAAGTTCTGCATTTTCAACATTAGCGGTCTTACCGTTTGCCAAGGTTTTGATATTTGCAAGGTTTTCATTAATCTTCAAAAATTGATCTTCAATTCCTTCAATTGCGGCAAAACTAAAATCAACTGGTTTTCTGTAATGGAATTGCAAAATAAAGTATCTAACAAGCATTGGATCAAACTTTTCAAACAAATCTTTAAGTGTAATAAAGTTTCCAAGACTCTTACCCATTTTCGTCCCGTTTATGGTAATAAGATTGTTGTGCATAAAATAGTTAACAAAAGGTTTTCCGTTTGCAACTTCACTTTGAGCAATTTCACTTTCGTGATGTGGAAAAATGTTGTCTAATCCACCGCCATGAATATCAAAAGTTTCACCTAAAAATTTTTTAGATAAAGTTGAGCATTCAATATGCCAACCTGGGTAGCCAACACTCCATGGAGAATTCCATTTCATGATATGACCACCAACAGCCGCCTTCCAAAGTGCAAAATCTTCAGGGTTTTCTTTATCTGAAGCAATTTCAATACGTTCGCCAGACAAGTTGTTCTCAAGTTTTCTTCCAGATAATTTACCATATTCTTTAAATTTGTGAACTGAAAAGTAAACATTACCTTCTTTTGTTATGTAAGCGTAGCCCTTATCAATAATTTTTTGTATAAGTTCAATCATATCTGGAATAAACCCAGTTGCTCTTGCACTAATGCTTGGGCGTTTGATGTTTAATTTGTCCATGCAATCAAAGTATTCAACCTCATACTTATACGCCAAAGCGTATGGATCAACGTTTTCTTTCAAGGCCTGTTTCAAAATTTTATCATCACCATCGTCAGAGTCGCCAACCAAATGGCCAACATCCGTAATGTTTTGAACATATTTAACATTATAACCCAAATATTCAAGATATCTTCTAACAACGTCAAAATCAACATAGCTTCTTGCATGACCAACATGCGGAGGCCCATAAACGGTTGGACCACAAACATAAAGGCCAACTCTTTCAGCATTGATTGGCTTAAACAAATCCTTTTTTCTTGTTAATGAATTGTAAATATAAAGTTCCATAAAACCTCCAAAAATGAAAAAAGTGAGCAGTTATCTACTCACATTTTTTTAGACAACTGAAAATAACCTTAATCATAAGGTCAAAATTATTATTCAGTTACAGCAACAAATTTTTAACATAATTCCTCTATACACAAAAATTATATAACAGCAACGATATTATGTCAAGCATTGTTGTTTGAGGCTTATAAATTTTTTGCCACAAAATATGCAGATTTAATGTCATCATACATACCGAGTGGTTGCAAGGCATTCCCTATCAAATATAATTGTCCAGTGTATCCAGCATTCACAAGTTCATAATATAACCTATTGTTTGAATAAATTTCTGGTTCATAAATAAACAAGTCAATGTCAATATTTTTTGCTTTTGCTTCGTAGCCAAAACTACTTCCCGATTTTAAATTTAAAATATCAACTTGAAAATTTTCAGGTTTAATTTTATCGTTAACAACAATTTCTACAAAATCATTTTGAACTTGTTTAATTTTTGCAAATAAATAAACTTTAACATGAAAACTTTTTAAAATGAACAGATAATACGTTAGCCTATCATTTGGAAGGTTAAGCAAAAATTCAGCGTCATTAACAATAACAGAAACCTTCTTTTTATTTTTAGCTAAAAACAAAGCAAGTTTTAATGATAACTCACTCTTTGCATTTATGGTAACAGAGCTTATATCATCTAAATAATTTTTGTTTGCTAAAACATCATAAATAGATTTTACATTTTTAAGAACTGCACCTGGAACGCCTAAAATCTTTTCATGGAAACCTGTCGCAACAATGATAGCATAATAAGATTTATAATCAGACTTTAAATCAAATTTAGTTTTAAGATAAACATGTATTTTATTTTCTTTTTTTAAATCTGCAACCTTTACCTCCAAATAGTCATTGTATTTTGTTAATAGTTCATCATAACCAAAGATTTCAATTTTCCTTCCAGATTCATTTAATGTTTCATTCGAGTCAAACAAATCAACATTAAAACCACGTTCAGCTAAAATCAAAGCAGCGTTCAAACCACTAACACCCGCTCCAACAACTGCTATTCTATTGTTTTTATAAAACTCGGATTTAATCAAATTTTTATCAAAAATTGTTGGGTTTATTGCACAATCGACAAAATTCATTTTTTGTGATAAATCATTACAAATAGAGCATTTTATACACAATTTAGATGTTTTTTGCGTTTTTATATTTAATAAATAATTATTGTCTGAATATATTTGTTTGGTTACATCAATAAATTTTGACGCACTATTTTGAATGGCTTTAATCATAGATTTGGCATAATTATAGTTGTCATTAACAATAATTGTGACATCTTCGGTAAACTTATTTTTCAAATTACATCTATTTATATATTCACGAATTTCAGTTATTAAATCAGAACATAAATTTTCACTTTCATATCCATTAAAAACAGACAAAAATTCTGTTTCATAAGTTCCAAGGTTAAAAACAAATCCATCAACTCCAGCCTTGACTAATTTTGAAATTAACTCAAAAATCTCGTTATTTGATTGATTTTTACGTGTTTTTCGCAAAGTTTTAATATTTTTTGCGTTTTTTTGATAAACAAAATTTATAAGTGATGCAACTGTTATCTTAAAAATTATTTTTTCATCTTTGTTTTTTTCAATGATTTTATTTGTTAGATTAATTGCAAAATCATACACTTCTGAATAATAACCAAAGTTTCTTTTATTAAATTCAGACGATGACATTTCACCAATAAATCCAAACAAATTTGCATCAATAACCACTCCGTCAAAGCCTGTTAAGTTAGCCAGCTTCACTGTTTCACAAATATCATCAATAATCTTATCGCATCTTCCATCACTAGCTCGAAGACAATTGAATTTTGAATAATTATATGAATTTATATTACTTGCAGAATATGGAAATAATTCCATAAATTTATTCTTATCATCTGCCCTACCGTAAGCTGATTTTATGGTTAAAAATATTTTTGTGCCACTTGTGTGAATCATTTCTGTTAAAGTGTTAAGATAATTTTCAATCTGCCTTACATTGCACGATTTTGACTTAAATTTATCAAACTTTGATCTGTTTCCATCAGCGGTAATTCCCCCAGTAAAAATCAATCCAACATCGCTCTTTGACACGTTTTGATAGAACTCAACCATTTTTTCGCTTGGAAAATTTAGATTGTCATATAAAAATTCATCTGTTAAATTTGAAAACAAAAAATGGTTTTTTACCTTTAATCCGCACAACTGTTCTTCTTTAAATAGACACGAAAAATTGCCTTTGTTCGGTTCAAAACAATTTTCATCCTTAACTAAATTGTTTTTAAGTTTATCAAGTTCCACATCAGTCAAAAACTTTTCCATAGTTAAATTATTAACAATTTATATCATTTTAAACGCGCTATATCTATGCTTTTTGATTTATATCACAAAAATTTTAGCAAAATAAAAAGGGACCTTTTCAAGTCCCCTTTTATTTAACTTTTACAAGTTATTGTTAACATCAACAACTTCAGTTGAAAGTGTAATGTTTTTGTCTGCATCAGTTGTGCAATCAATCTTTACATAGTTGCTTGAAACCTTCTTGAAGAGTTTTCCGTCCATGATACCAGCAAATATATAATATGTTTCATTATTATTTGCGATATGATTTTCATTGCAGATAACTTTTTCAATTGTTTCAAATGATACCAAGTTGGTGTTTTTGATAACATCTTCAATAGAATCACTTGCAAATAATTGGTCATTAAATGAAATGATTGAGTCGGCTGGAACTCTACCATAGTAGATTGCAAGTTCCAAAGCTTGTTCGAATGTGAAGTTTGTGAACTTCTTGGTCTTTTCAACCATTGTTTCACCCTCAAGAACTTGTTTTTTAATTACAAGTCCTTCAGTGTAGAACTTCTTCAAATTAGTAAGATCATTTGCAGTTAAGTTGAAGTAAACAATATTGTCTACATTTAAGTAGTTGTTCTTATCATATTCATAATAATTGAAGTTGAGTCTATCATTATTGAATGTGATTTCAGCAGTTTCACCATCAGATCCAGACTTCTTCTCAATGTTGATTGCAGCAGTTGTAAATTCAAATGTGTTTGAATATGTTACTGTGTTAACATTAAATACACCACTCACATCATTGTTATTGATATGCAATGCGTTTGTTGAAACAAGTTCAGGAGTTGAACCAAATTTTGCTGTGTAATAAGCAACAACGAAGTAATCTACTCCATAAACCAAATCAGTTATTGAAGTGGTTGTTGTCAAATTACCATAAGTTACATAAGTTTCAAGTGATGAAGTTTCAACACCGTCCATATACATTGTCATAAGTGACTTCTTATTAATAACCATCTTCAAAGCATCAACAGAGCTATAAATGTTGTTAATAATCATATCAGTGTATGCCCTAAATTGAAGAGCATTCAAAACAATATATTTAAGATCGAAGTTTGTAGTGTTGTAAGTTGTATCTGTTCTATAATCATACTTTTCAGTAAAGAGAGCATCTAATCTGTTGATATTAACATCATACTTATCTGTTAAGTTGTCATTAACTATTCCATTTGGAGTCCACATCAAGTCACGGATGTAAATAACTTTTGATGAGTGGTCATTTACGTTTATGTAAACATAATTTGATGAAACTTTCAAAACAGTTCCTGAACCATTTCTATAGAAAGCAAATACAAATGTGTTAACACTGCTTGTATAGGTCAAGTTAGGAATAATTGTTGCCATACCATTATTAAGCAAGTATGTGAGTGCCCTTTCTTTAGTGTAGCCATTAGTGTAAATAAGACTGAAGTATTCAGATAGATTATCAGCTGTTACATAAGCAAACGACAAATTATTAACATTATAAACTGTTCCGTCGCTACCAACGAATGTGGTATACATGCCATTTGGATTAATCTCAACAAATGTATCATTTGAACCAGCAACCATTGCAGTTGATATAGAGTTATTTACAAAAGCAACGTTATTTGCGGTTTTAATCAATGTATCTTCACTTGATACAGCATCAATGTAAGTGTCGCAGACTGTTGCAATTACATCACTAGAACCTATCTTATAGAAGAACAAGAACAAGTAACCTGTTGATGGAACTGAACTTGTAATAAGAGTTGGATGTAATCCATAAGTTGCGATAACTTTGCTTAGCGCTGTTGTAATTGATGAGCCAGACGCCATAGCATACATAAATGCTTCAAGTTGAACATCATTAAGTGAAACACCGTAAATATTTCTACTGTTGTAGAATGTAACGCCATTATCATACTCAAAGTAAGTTACTGTTTCCAAATATGCGTTAACATTTGATTTAAGATCAACCTTAGAGCTATCAGTAATTGTGAAGTTGATAGTTGCGTAAGTTTGAAGTGCATAAACATTACCAGTAATTTCTGTGTCAGTTGTCAAAATGTTAACTTCAACATGTCCAGAAACTTCTTCTCCTGTATCACCCTTTGTCAATACAACTGTAACTTTGTTTGTTGAACTGTTGTAGCCAACAACCTTTAAGTAATAATTGTTTTTAACAATATCTGATATAAGTTCAAAGTTTTCATTGAATTTCTTCAAATCATCTTTGGTTAATGCTGTGTAACAAATAAATCTTGATCCTGGATAAGGAACACCAATTGTTGAGTCAGGTATTGACCTAAGTTTAGCACCATTTAATGTTGTGCCTGAAATATTGAAATCTTTGAAGAAGTTTGCATTGTTTGCAAAGCCGTTAGACCATTGCCATTTTCCATTGCTGTAAATATAACCAAGACTTTCAACAGCACCAATTGACTCATTGTATGCAGTTGCAGCAAGAACATAATTTCTGTTGTTAGCATATTCGGTGTAATTACCGGTCTTGTCACCATCCCAAGTGTAGAATACTACACGTTTTGAAGTGGTGTCATTATCGTTAATATATGAGCAACAAAGGATCATGTTTTTGTTAATCTTCTTGTCTTTGTTTACAATTTCAACAGATTTTGACATGTCATTGATATCAAGAATTTCGAACCAACCTCTAAAT
>CAKVMF010000023.1 GCA_934771675.1 uncultured Clostridia bacterium | reverse complement strand
GCAGATTTAACAAACTATGTTATGCTTGACCTTGGACTTCCAATGCATGCATTTGACAATAAAATTGTTGATGGAATCAATGTTATTGAATCTGATGAAAACACAGTTATGACAACTTTGGAAGGTGAAGAACATAAACTTCCACCACATGCAATTGTTATTGCTGATAAAAATAGTGAGCCTGTTGCAATTGCTGGTATTAAGGGTGGTCTTAAATCAGGAATTTCAGATGAAACAAATTCTGTTTTGTTTGAAGCTGCTGTTTTTGATTATGCTGCTATAAGAAAAACATCAAGAGCAATTGGTCTTATTACAGATGCATCTCAAAGATATGAAAAATGCTTGGATCCAGAACTAACTCCTGTTGCACTTGCAAGAATTGTTTATTTGCTTCATCAAATTGATTCTGGTGCAAAAGTTACTTCAAGTTTTAGTGATTGTTACAACAAACATTTTGACAAAGTTCAAATTACTTTTGATCCTATGTTTATTAGCAAAATTGTTGGTGAAAATATTTCAAAAGAATTTGTTATTCAAACTTTAAAATCATTGGAATTTGGTGTTACGGAAAAAGATAATTTGCTTGTTGTTGATGTTCCATCGTTTAGGGCAACTAAAGATATTTCTATTAAAGAAGATTTGGTTGAAGAAGTCGCAAGACTTTATGGTTATGATAATATTGAGCCAAAGCCACTTTGCTTTGATTGTGCTCCACAAACACTTATCAAATCAATTGAATATGAATATGATACAAAATTGTTTTTGGCTGAAAAATATAATGCGAATGAAATTCATTCACACATTTGGAATTTTGAAGATTTCAATAAAGCTCATGGCATCGATATGAAATCATATGTTTCATTGCTTGACCCATCAAATGCTGGACAAAGTGGAATTAGAAGTGAATTGCTTCCAACACTTATTCGAACACTTGATGAAAATAAAAACTTGTATGAAGATGTTAGAGTCTTTGAAATCGGCAGAGTAGTTTCAGGACTTGAAGAAGATAAGCATGCAATTGAAAATAAAAAATTAGCTGTTTTGTTTGCTAGTCAAACAAAAAGTGAATTTGAAATGTTCACAGAACTTAAAACTGCCATAACTGATGTTGCAAAAACAATTATGGGTATTGATGTTTATTTGGAAGAAGGTGACTGCGTAAGTTATATGCATCCAGTAAACTCATTTAAGATTGTTGCAAGACAAGGTGAGTATGGTCAGATTGGCGTTTTGCATCCAACGGTAAAGAAACTTATTGATAAGAGATTTAATGTTGCTATGCTTGAACTTGATTTTGAAAAACTTGCAAACTCTAAACCATTTGCAAAAAAAGTTAAGAATGTTTCAAAATATCAAGCTGTTCAAGTTGATTACAATATTGTTTGTGATGGAAACTTGAAATACATTGATTTGTCAAAAATCTTAAATAAATTTAAGTCAAAGATTTTGGCAGGATATGAACTTGTTGATATTTACGAAAATGCTCAAACATTGGGTGACAAAAAATCAGTTACAATCAGATTTAATCTTTCAAGTTTTGACCATACATTATCTGGTGAAGAAATTGAAAAATTTAGAGCAGATTTTGTTGAATACATAAACAAAAACGGGCTTGAAATTAGGGGTTAAAAGAAAAAGATGTTAGTTTTTGCTAACATCTTTTTTTTGTGTTAAAGAAACAAGCGATGGTTTGTTTGGTTTTTGTGGAGCAACGTTTTTTGAAAATAAACAAACTATTGAAAGAATCAAAAGGAAAGATCCGATAATTAGATAATAAATTGAATGTGGAACAAATATTGAAACTGTTGAAAGAGATAATCCAGAGATAAATAAATCTTTAAATTTATTTTTTGTAAGGGAAGATGAAAATTTGTTTTTTAAATTTTTAAAATAATTATTTTTAGGTTGTTGATTGATGTTGTTTGTTAACATTGAAATTCTGTCGCTGGACTTTATTATTTCAAAAATTTCAGTTTCATTATAAAAATTGAAATTAAGTTTTGATTCTTGAATTAGTTTTAAAAAATCGTCAGAATATGATTTTCCAAGAAAAGTTAATGGAATAGTTTTGTCAGTTTCAATATAAAAATTTGTTGCTTCAAAAAAGTCAGTTGGAGTTAGCAGCTGCTTGAGATTAATATAAAAAAATGAAAATTCATTTTTATAAATATTTGAAGAAACCTTGGTTGCATTTAGAATTTTTGAATAAAAAATAGAAGTATCTTTTTGTGTTAAATAAATTATATTTTCATAACATTGTTTTAACAATTTTTTATTTTCGCCGATAACTTTTTGTGATTTAAATTTTTTATATTTTTTGCAAAAAATTAAAATAAAACTCAATACTAACATTGAAATGCAAACAAAATAACAAAAAAATGCGTTTTTTGATATTTTTCTGCACCATATAAAGCATAGGGTGACAATAATAATTGAAATAAATAAACTATCAATAAAAATTGAAAAACGACTTTTTTCCATAACATAATTATTGCCAAAAAATTATAGTTTTATATTTTGTGTCAAAGTATTTTTGTGATATATTTTATATAGGTGATTTTATGTTTAAAACGAAAAATATTATAAAAGAAAACACAATAGATTTAAATTCGAAAATTGATTTTACATTGCTGGATCCAAGGGCGACTGTTAGTGATCTTGAAAAGTTATGTGATGTGGCATATAAAAATAGATACTATTCAGTTTGTGTAAATCCATGCAATGTTGCATATGTTTCTGGCTTTATCAAAAAGTATTATGCAGACTCGTTAAAAGTTTGTTCTGTTGTTGGATTTCCACTTGGCGCTAATAAGCTAGAAACAAAGATGTTTGAAACAAAAGAAGCTATTTTTGATGGTGCGGACGAGATTGATGTTGTTATAAATATTGGTAGGGCAAAGCAAGGTGATTTTTCATATATAAAAAATGAGCTATCAAAAATTAAAAAGATAGCAAAAAAACATGTTGTTAAAGCTATTATAGAAACATGCTATTTTGATGATAATGATATTGTTAAACTTTGCAAAGTTTGTATGCAGGCGAAAGTTGATTTTGTTAAAACATCGACTGGGTTTGGGACTATGGGTGCAACAGAAAATGTTGTTTCACTTATTCGAAAAAATATAGCAGGAAAATGCTATATCAAGGCTGCGGGTGGAATTAGAACTAGAGCACAGGCACTTAGACTTGTTGATTTGGGTGCTGATCGAATTGGAACTAGCCATGTTTTATAAAAACACTATTCAAAAATATTTTATTGTGGTATAATAAGTGCAAGGAATTTTATGGAAGAATATTTAACTAACTCTAATGAAGAAACTATTTTGGTTGCAAGAAAATTTGCAAAAACATTAAAACCTGGGGATGTTGTTTTGCTTGACGGAGATTTGGGTGCTGGCAAAACTGTCTTTTCAAAGGGTGTTGTTTTTGAACTTTCAGGTGGAAAAGAAATTGCTGTTTCACCAACTTTTGTTATTGTGAATGAATACAAAACAAATCCAACTATTTATCATTTTGATTTATATAGAATTTCAGATGAAAGTGAACTATATGCAATTGGAATTGAAGAGTATTTATATTCAGATGCAATTTGTTTGGTTGAATGGCCAACAAGAGTTGAAGGAATCTTTCCTGAAAATTCAATCAAAGTAAATATTTTTAAGGTTGATGATAATAAAAGAAGAATAGAGATAGAAAGGTAATTTTATGATAAATTTAATTTTAGATTGCTCACATGGGATGAGCATTATATTAAAAACTGAAAATGGATTGTATTCAAAGATTGATGAAAATCAAAAAAAACATACAGATGAACTTTTGGTTTCGTTGGATGAACTTTTGAAATCTGCAAATATAAAAATAAATCAAATTGATAATCTTTGTGTTTGTGTAGGTCCTGGAAGTTTTACTGGAATTCGTGTTGCTATTTCAATTGCAAAGGGGTTGGCCGTTGTCAACAATTTTAAGATTTGGACACTTTCAAATTTTGATTGTTATCAGACTAATAATGAAAAAAATCATCTTTTAATTTTGGAAGGATTTTCAGATTTTGTTTATGTTAGAAAATGTGAAAATGGTAAGTTTGCTGATTCATGTGAAAAGGTTTCTGAAGTTAAACAAATGATTGAAAAAGGTAATTTTGAAATTTATGTGCAAAATGAAAAAGTGCAAAAAATGTTAAATTTGGATGAAAAACAATGTCAAATTGCTAAAAATGAAACAAATTTTGCGTTTTTAAGTTTGATTGAATCTGGTAAGGATATAAAACTTGAACAAATTTCGCCAATATATTTGAGAGCTGCTCAAGCAGAAATTGAAAGAGAAAAGAAACTTTTGGAGAAGACAAATGTCTAATCTGAAAATCCAAAAACTTCAAAAGAAATATGTTCAGGACATTTTTGAAATTGAGTCAAATTTGATTGGTAAATGTTCACTAGATAGCATTCAAAAAACACTTGAAAGTGAAACGCTTGCGTATTATGTTTTGCTTGATGAAAATCAGGTTGTGGGTTTTTTTGAATGTTCAATTGTTTCACCTGAAGCGGAACTTTTTGACATTGCAATAAAGAAAGAATATCAAGGAAAAGGTTATTCAAAAATTTTGATGAATTATTTCTTTGACTTGTGCAAGCAAAAAAATGTAGAAACCATTTTTCTTGAAGTGAATAGTATAAATAATGTAGCAATTAATCTTTACAAAAATTTTGGTTTTGAAAAATATCATGAAAGAAAAAATTATTATGGTGATAATGATGCCATTTTAATGAAGTATGTTTTTAAAATTTGATTTTGTGGTTTAATGAATTTTGTTAAATTTGGTTCGAGTAAAAATTTTATAGTTTTCTTGCATGGCTGGGGTGGAAGCATTGATTCATTTTTATGGACAAAAAATTACTTTCCAGATTTCAGTTTGATTTATGTTGATTTTGCTGGTTTTGGAAAAACTCCTGAACCATCAAAAGCATATTCAGTTTTTGACTATGCAAGTGAGCTTAAAAATCTTTTGAGTGAATTTGAAATTGAAAATTTGATTTTGGTGGGGCATTCCTTTGGGGGAAGAGTTGCAATCAAATTTTGCCATTTGTTTCAAAATGAATATTCTAGTTTAAAACTATGTTTGGTTGATTCTGCTGGAATAAAACCAAAACGTGGAATTTCGTATCACCTTAAAGTTTGGCACTATAAAAGACTAAAACAGCGAGCCAGCAAAAACGAAAGGCTCATGAAAATACTAGAAAAGTTTGGCTCTAGTGATTACAAAAAGCTCTCTGATATTATGAAAGCAACTTTTATAAAAATTGTAAATGAAGATTTGTCTGAAAATGCAAAAACTATAAATTGCAAAACTTTGATTGTTTGGGGCGATAAGGACAAAGAAACAAAACCATATATGGCGAAAAAGCTCCACAAACTAATTAAAAATTCAAAGCTAATAATGTTTAAAAATGCTGGGCATTTTTCTTATTTGGACAAAAGGGAAGATTTCTTATTTATTCTTGACACTTTTGTTAGAAATTAATAAAATAATATTGAGGTTTATATGAATAATTTATTTTTGTCGCTTCCACTTGGATTTCAAAATAAATATGACATAACGATGATTTGTGTCATTGCAATTTTGTCAGCTGTGCTCATGATTTTCGTTGGTTACAAATTACTACAAATGTTGCAACTTACTGGTTACAAACTCCGTGGGTATTGCAGGTGGTTTAAAGAAACAAAATACTCTTATATTTCAAGACTTTTTATGTTATCATTTTTGTCACTTGCTTCAATGCTTATGACCAACGTTTTGCTTGCTGACTTTTTGGTTGATGTGAAATTTTTGAAGTATGTTTCAATTTTGTTCTATATTTTGTTTTCGTCAATATTCATTACAAACTTGTTTACCGCAAAACAAAAAACTCCACTTAAATATACGAAACGTATGACTAGACTTGTTGTTGTTTACACAATTTTGGTTTTATTATTTTCGCTTGTAACTTTGTATGTTGGATTTATGTATGTGCCATATCTTTCATACGGCTTGGTTGGTATCATTCCTATTATGCTTCCGATATTTGTTTTCTTGGCATATTTCATCACATATCCGGTTGAAAAAATGATAGCAAACTCATATGTTCGAAAAGCAAAGAAAAAACTTCAATCTATGAAAGATTTGAAGATTATTGGAATAACTGGTTCATACGGAAAAACGACTGTTAAAAATATTTTAAATAGTTTTCTTTCTGTAAAATACAAAACTTGCATAACTCCTGCTAGTTTCAATACGCCACTAGGACTGGCAAAAACTATTCTGTCAAATTTGTCTAAAAATGATCAGATTTTTATTGCAGAAATGGGTGCAAAACAGCAACGTGACATTGAAGAACTTTGCCAAATGATCAATCCACAAATTGGGGTTATCACTGGTATTGGAAATCAGCATTTGTTAACTTTTGGTTCAGTTGAAACAATATTGAAAACAAAGGGTGAGCTTGCAGAATTTGTAACAAAAAACAATGGTGAGCTTTTCATTAACACTGATAGTGAAGGTTCTCAAAAACTCGCAGAAAATTACAAAAATGCTATTACTGTTTCAATTTTAAACGAAAAGCAATCAGCAGTGGTTGCAACTAATATAAAAACAGGCAAAAATGGTTCAACTTTTGATTTGACCTATGATGGTGAAACCGTTCATTGCAAAACAATACTTTTGGGTAATCATAATATTTCAAATATTTTGATTGCGGCAATTGTTGCTCTTAAAATGGGTGTTGAATTAAAAGATATTTCACTTGCAATTGAAAAACTTGTGACCATTCCGCACAGACTTGAAATTGTTAAATCTACCAGCACCTACACAATTATTGATGATGCGTATAACAGTTCTGTTGCTGGAAGCAAGGCAAGTTTGGATGTGCTTTCAAAATTTGACGGAAAGAAATTTGTTATAACTCCTGGGCTTGTTGAACTTGGACTTGAACAATATAATTCTAATTTTGAATTTGGAAAAGATTTGGCGGCTGTTGCAGACTGCGTTATTATTGACAGCACTGTAAATTTTGAAGCTATATCATCAGGACTTGAAGATGCAAAATTTGATAAATCAAAAGTTATACAGGTTGCAAATTTGACTCAAGCAGTTCAAATGTTAAACAAACTTGCAACAACAGATGATGTTGTTTTGTTTGAAAATGATTTGCCTGACAACTATTCATAAAAATTTTAAGCAGGGTAAAAACCCTGTTTTTTTGTGCTCAAATTAACAAAATATTCAACATTTTCATATTATATGGTAGGAGAAAATATATGAAAAATGTTTTATTGGTATTTGGTGGAAGATCATATGAACACGATATTTCGGTTGTTACAGCATCTCAAATTTTTAACAAAACAAAACTAGATGATGTGAATCTTGTTCCTCTCTATGTTTCAAGAACCAATCACTTTTTTGTTTACAGCAATGAAAAACTTATCTTGAAAGATTTTGCAAAAAAGTCTGATATAACGAAAAATAAAAGGTTTAAAGAAGTTGTTTTTGTTTCTGGCGAAAATAACAAATTGTTTGTAAAAAGTTTGTTTGGACTCAAAGAATATATGATGGCAGAACTTGCAGTTTTTGCGTGTCACGGAAGTTTGGGTGAAAATGGGAAACTTGTTGCTTTTTTAGAGCAGTTTGGTATTTTTTCAAGTGCTGGGAAATTCGATTCGCTTGCAATTTGTATGAATAAATTTTTGTTTAAGCAGACCATGAAAGGTTTGTCTGTTCCAGTTGTGAAGGGGTTTAAAATAACATCAAAAGAACTTGATTGTAGCAAGAAAAAATTAGAACTTTTGCTTAGACTCATGAAGTTTCCGGTTGTGATAAAACCAAACAATGGTGGAAGTTCAATAGGGATGTTTGTTGCAGAAACGATGGAAGATTTTTATGAAAAAATTAAGTCCGCATTTGAATTTGACGATGAAGTTTTGATTGAAAAATACGTTTCAAACACTCGAGAATTTAACATTGCTGTTATGGGGAATATCGATAATTTTGTTGTTTCTGAAATTGATGAACCACTCAAAGAACATGAAATTTTATCATTTTCAGACAAGTATCTTGCGGGAGGGAAAAAGTCAGGAAAACTTGGTGGAGGATTGAAGAATTCTATGGCTAGTCAACTTAGGCGACTCCCTGCAGATATTCCAGAAGAACTTCGAAACAAAATTCAAGCACTTGCAAAAAAGATATTTGTTTCGTTGGGTTTGACAGGTATTGTTAGAATCGATTTTTTGTTTGATGAACAAAATGGCAAACTTTATGTTTGTGAAGTAAATTCTATACCTGGTTCATTGGCATTTTATTTCTTTAAAGAAAACACAATTTTGGTTAACAAACTCGTTGAAAATTTGATTGACGATGCAGCGTTTAACAAAATAAAAGCAAGTATGTTTAAAGATGAATTTTCAACTACTGTTTTGGAATAGAAAAAATTCGTTATAATGTTTTATAACGAATTTTTTTTGCTTTTTTTACATTTTAAGGTCATTTTGTTTTGTAAAAATTTTCATATTAATGTATACTAAATATAGTATTAATTATCAAGGATTTTGTATGAATAATTTTTTCTTAGATGGCTCTGATATGTTTCTTTTCAAAAGAGCAATGAGAGAAACAAAAAATGAACCAGTAGTTATTAATATTTTATCGTCTGATCCAAGTTTGAAAAAAGATGTTTCAAAAACAAAAACTGAAGTTGTTAGAAAAACTTTCAGTGATAAATTTGAGCCATCTCCATTTGGTAAGTTTTTTGGTCCAAGAAAAACAAGAACTGCTCCTGTTGATATGAGCGATTTTTCGTCTTGGAAAAATAAAAACTATAGGGATGCTGAAAAATCTATTGGAACTAGCACTGAAACTGATGAAAATTTTTCAGTTTCAGATTATATGGCAAAGAATGCTGCTAGTGAGCGCTACCACGAATTGGATCAAGCTAAAAGTGAACTTCAAAAACCTATCAATCAACTTTCATCTAGTGATCCACAATTCAAAAAATATTCTCTTGATAGTTTTATGACAAAACTTGAAGAACAAACCAAAGTTAAAGACAAGTTTGAAGAGAATGATGATATTCTTGAACCTCTTGGAGATCTTACTGCAAAGATAACTCCAGATTCGTCACAAGATGAAAATTTTGGATTTTCATCTGATTTTGATATTGAAAAACTTGCACAAGAAGATACAAAAGGTGATAAATTTAGATTTGATTCTTCTGAACTTGATAAAATAAAAACTCGACTTGAAAAGATTGAGAAAGAAAATCAAAATATTAAAGATAAGCCAAATGAAAAAGTTATTTCAACTGAAATTAAAGATTTAACAAAGGGCGATGACGATGAGCTTGATGTTGACAATCTCACAAAAACAGATATTTCTGGTGACGATATTGATGCTGTAAACAAAAAACTTAAAGTTAATGGCGTTTCAGAAATTGAGAAAAATGAAAATGCTCCAAAAATTAATCATAAGAAATTTGTTGAAATCAATAAAAATGGAACAAAAAAAGACGATGATGTAGAAGAGTATGAAGAAAAACCATATTATGATTTGACTGATGAAGGTGAAACTTCAAAAGATGATTCTGTTGATGATGAAGAAGAGTCTGATGATGAAATTTTGAAGAGTATTGGAGTTGCATCAACTGATGAAAATGAAGATTCTGACGATGAATTGAATCTTGAAAAACTTGGTGTTACCGATGATGATTCACTTGGTGAAGAATCAATGGATGAGAGTGATGAAAATATTGACAATCTAAGCGGTTCTGAAAATAAGAGTGAAAAGTCTTCAACATTGTTTAAAGATGATGCAAACATCAAAAGAAGCGATATTTTAACAAAAGAAGATTTTAAAAATATAACAGATGAATTACTTACAAAACTTTCTTCGATGCAAAGAAAAGATGATTCACAAAATTATGACGGCAGTGGCACTTATGGTTATGGTGAACCATATGATGC
>CAKVMF010000022.1 GCA_934771675.1 uncultured Clostridia bacterium | reverse complement strand
CCTCAATACTTTGCTCGGTTTGACTATCACTTGAATATCTTGCATATATTACTGCTGTTTTCATATTTTTTACTCCTTTAATTATTGATTTTTTGTCTTTCGACAGAGATAAGAAAAACGAAAAGGGCTTAATAGATTTTTGTTTGTTATTTTTCTTTTATTGTCAAGGGTTGAGAATCAATACATTTTACCCTTGACAATAAAGAGTTTTCGTTTATCATCTCAAGGCGAAAGAAAAGTGTTTACTTGTATCAAGACAAGCACACGCTAGAATCCCAATTTTTAATTTTTACTCTCTAAAATATGGTTGTATAGAATGATTAAAAATTCTTCACTAAACACACCAATATCTATTTCATTTGTAAAAATAACTTTTAATTTTTGCATTTTTTAACTCCTTATTACGAAAATTTGGAATTAAAAAGGACATAGAAAAAACTTTGTTTTTCTACGCCCATAAAATGCAATCACTGGCTTTTATTTTTGGCTAAAAGCAGACCCTATAAACAAAATCTCGATTTACATTTTTGCGTTGTCTTTTTAACTCATTGTAAACATAACATAATCAATAAAATTTTAGAATGACATTGTTTGATAATTACATATCTAAACAATGACTCATTTTTGATTTAACCTAACTTTATTTGACAAAATGTTAGTTTACAAAGAAATGTTAATACGCATTTTGGGAAAATGCAATAAACTAAATCTATACTTTACATATACAAAATGTAAACAAAACCATAACTTTGAGTTTAATTAACATACAATAAAGGTATCAAGTGGGCAAAGAAAAAAGGCGGTTCACTTTTGCTTTAGCGTGTGAACGCCTTTTTGCCCACTTGATTTTGTGAAATGTTTTTGCTTGCTGGCGTGTGCTTGTCAGCTGGAGCGAAGCGACAGCCTTGTATCAAGACAAGCACACGCCACGATCTCAAAATAATTAAGAAATGTAAAATGCTTTTTGGTTTCGAGTCTTGAATGGTTAACCTTTAATTGCATAATAAAGGTTTTCATGTTATAATATTAATATCTATAAGGAGAAATATTAGATGAGTAAAACTGAAAGGAATTGGAATGATAAATTTTTAGAATATATGGAAATGATAGTAAATCATCCAAATTATAAAGGATTGCCAATAAAAAGAGATAAAAAGGGAAATTTAAAATGGATTGCACCTGCTAAAAGTGATATAGGTTTAGCGAGAATTGAATGGGCCAAGAATAAAGCAAAACAACTTAACATTTCAACAGGACCAGGAATGTATGCAAAAGTAATGAGAGCAATACATCCAACTAAGATGAAAGTTTGTCAAATATGTGGCAGAGAAATGTCTATTTTCTATTATTATCCTTCTAGTAATCTAATAAAACTGATAAAAAGAAAATTTGGTGTGATTGTGGACAAATTAACTCATATTTATAAAATATGGGATATTTTGTGTAATAACTTAGATGAGCATAATGTTAAGGTTTTTTTCATTAAAACTTTTGATTTAGATAGTTCCTATAATGATAAAACGAAAACAGAAATTTTAGATAGATGTGAATATCTTTGCAGAGAAGAAGGTCGAAAGTATTTGAGTCCTGGAGCAATGTCAAATTTTCCAGATCGTTTTGATGGGTTTCATACATATAACATTTGCTGTAGGAGTTCTCAAGACAAAGGACGTTCAAAGGAAAATTTAAAATCATATACAAAAGATAGAAGAGCTTATGAATATTGGAGTGATGGCAACGTTCATGCTGCAAATCAATTTATGGGAAGCACTTATTTTAAAGGTTCTTCTGCAGATCATATTGGTCCAATCTCTTTAGGTTTTGTTCATGATCCAAGATATTTAGTAAAAATGACGACTTCTGATAATTCAACTAAAAGAGATAGACTTACATTATTAGATATTTCAAATATAATTAATAGATATGAATCAACAAAAATTTATCCTATGTCGTGGTTCGGTAGAATTATTTGGGAATATATTTTAAAGAATTATAATAATCATCAAAATTTAATTGAAACTGATTATAGAAAAATGCTCAAACAGAATATGTATAACTTTATGTATTGTTTAGGCTATGTAATAGACAAAGCAGGAGAAAAGGGTAAATTATTTTTAAAGAATAATTACATTGATACAAAAAAAGAATATTTTACTAAATCTTATAGTTTTGATGAACAAGGAAATATAATATCTTGTCAAGACAGACATTTTACTGACAGAAACAAAGATGAATTTATTAGATATGAAAGAATAGCATTTGATTCAATATCTGAGTATTTATCTAAAGAGAATCGGCATTTACATTTTACTGGTAGCGAAAAGATTAAAAAAATGTTAGATAAGTTGTGCTCAGATATTTTGCTTAATAAGGCAAATAAATATCTAAAATCTAAATTTGAAGAAATTATATTTATCCTTCAAAATGAACTCATAAATAAAGAATAAGCGGAGTATTACTCTCCACTTATTTTTTTTATATATTCTTCATATGTTATCATACCTTTCATTAAATCAATGTAATCTGAGTGATAATCACTTTTATAATAACTTATTTCTCCACAAGGAATGGCATCTAAATCGTAAATTGCTTGTTTTGCAGTTATATAATTTTCTTGTTTGTTTGTGATTTTTGTTGGATATAAATCTGCAGGTAAACAATGAATATCCTTGCGTGTACAAATAATAATTACCCTTTTTCTCTTTTGTGGTACACCATATTCTTCTGCTTGTAAAGTACGTCCCTCTGTATTATAGTTTAATTCTGAAAACAATTCTAATATACTTTTATATGTTTCACCATTTTGATAGGATAATAATCCTTCAACATTTTCAAAAATAATAACTTTTGGGCTGATAGCTTTCACTAATTCAACAAAATCTCTAAATAATTGATTTCTAGGATCGTTTTCTGATCTAAAACCAGCCAGTGAAAAACCTTGGCATGGTGGACCACCACATATAATATCGGCACAATTCTCTTTAGCAAGTTTAATAATATGTTCTTTTGTTTCAGAAAGTGTTATATCTCCACAATATGTGTATATTTCAGGATTATTAACCTTTAATGTATGACAAAATGCTGATTCTATATCATTACTTATTACTGATTTGATTCCTGCTTGCTTTAATCCATAGGTAAGACCACCAAGCCCGCAAAACAGGTCTACTGATTTATTGCATTTTGCTATTTTTTTTATATTTATTCCTATTTGATAGGCTAGAACAGAAGGGACTGCATTTCCTATTTGTTTTAACATTTGCGTTTTATTCCCAGTAATATAATAATAATCAGGCAATGATTGAAATCTACATGCTTCTCTTACCGATAAAACTCGTTCGTGATTTGGATGCACATATGTTCCATTTCCAGGTCGATTAAAATATGTTGTAATCGTATAACTTGGTTTATTATAATCAATTCTACCATATAGAGTTGTTCGTCCACCAGTTTCATTTATTCGTAGTAATCTCTTTGATTTTTGCATTGTTTCTTTTGAAATATCTTTCCAATTTCCACCTTGCGGCACGTGTTTAATCATTTCCAAATCAAGTTCACTTAATTTAAACGTTGTATGATTTAAAATCTCATTATTATACAATTTTTGGTATTTTGTTATAATATCAATAACAACTTGCTGATCGGCAATGTTTATTGAATTTATTTCCTTTAAAATAAATTCATTGCAAGTTATTTCTTTAGTAATAAGTTTTGTAGCTATATTTGAATCAAATGTATTTGTAATAAATCTCATATCATTAATAAAATTCTTAATTATAACATTATCAATTTTTACATCTGTTTTTATATCTTCTCCATTGTCTGTTAGTCCATAGGCAAACATAATTTCATGTTCTAACTCTTTTAGTATAGAATGCGAATGGGTTTTTAAATATTCAAGCGATAGATTAGATATTCTTTTTTTATTACTACAATCGATAGGGATTGGTAATTCGGCTAGCTCATAATTGTTAACATGATTATTGCTACTTGTCAATTTGAACAACCAATTAATCAAATTTGAATTTAAAATGGCTAAGATAAAGAATATATCAATATTAAACAAGTTATTATCAATCGAAATAAAATTGCAAGAATTTCCTAAAATATAGTCCTTGGGAACATAAGAAAAAATCAATCTTCTTTCTTTTGTCATATTTGAGATTTGCTGACAGGCAATTCTTTCATTGTGAATAAACTCTTTTTTTGCTGTCTTATTTATAAACTCTGGATTAACATATTCAATGATGTTTTTCAAATTATAGTAATCTATATTCCTTCCCCTGATAAGTGGATAATCAGAAACTTGGCAAGCTAAAATATCATTTTTGTATAAGGTTAAATCCAGTTCACCTCTCAAATTATGAATAAATTTCAATTCCTTCATTCTAGGAAATGAACTTAATTTTGATAAAGTATTTAATTCAGATTCTTCCATTAGAATAATAGCATTAGAGTTTGTTTTAGACTTTCGAATATCATAAAAATATTTTTTATCATTTGAGTCAATTTCAATAATATCAGTCAACTTACCTTTTTCTATATTGATAGAGCATAATGCTTGTTTTGCATCAATTAATAAATTATTTTCTGGAATGGTTTTTATGTTGGTGATTTTTGTAGTAGTAAAAAGTCTTTCACGTATTTTTTCACATGTTTTATCTGTTAGAATAGAGTTAGGAACTAATAATGAGATATAAGCATGTTTATTTGTGTATTTTTCTATTATTTCTTCAATAAAAAGCTTATAAATATTTAAGATGCCATTAGTAGCAAATTTCTGATTTATAAGTGATAATTTTGAAATGTTAGAGTAGGTTCGTTTTGCATTGTTATATTCTTCTATTGAAGAAAATTGATTTCGTTCAGCTTTCAAATTTTTATAAGGTGGATTTGTTATAACTATATCAAATTTATTCACATTAGGAAAAATTTCTGTAATGGGTATGTAATTGCCTTGTGGGTTTTCCATATTATATAAAAGAGCTCCACCAATATGTGTTTCAAAATATTGATTTTCTAATTTGACACCAAATTGATTTTCTGCAATAGCACTAATATTTTCTTTATAAAGCATTAACGCATTAATATTCGAATCACAAACATAAATATTGTTTAATATTTTTAGGTTGTCCTCAAATGGTAAATTTAATGAGCGTATTTTTTTTAGATAAGATATGACCAAATTGCCAGTACCGACACATGGCTCTAAAAATTTTAAATTCTTAATATTTGACAAATCACTTAATGTATCAAACAAATTATTGACCATATAATCAGCGATAGATAATGGAGTATAATAACTGCCAGATTCTTTTCGGTGATTTTTTTCTAACGATTTTTCAAATTTAGTATTTTTATTAATTAATTCTTCCCAAAAGCACATACAAATCTCCAAATTGATAAATGAATTTTAACATATTATAGAATAAAAGTCAAACGGAGACCCAAAAAATGAGACGAAATATTTTGGTTTTTTCTATCATTAAATAAAAATGTCTAAATTAAACTATTGGTTCAATTTAGACATTTTTTGGTGCACCATAAAAAGACCAGATCACAAAAGTGGTTTGGTCTTTTTTGTTGTAAGATTCAAATTATGAAATTTAGTTATTTTTTAATTTTTATATTAATCAATGCTTTTTAATGCGGATAAAATAAAGTCGGTTGTTGTTTTTACATCTTTAATAACTTGGTAGCAGTGCATTCCATCTGGTTTGTCTTTTATTAAGCTTTGGCCAGTTTTTTCACCATAGGTTTCGATATCAATCCAGCAATTTTTAAACTCAAAAAATTCTGGTTTAGCAAGAGCTAAAACTGAAAGGGTATCAAAAATTGCAAAAGATGTTGGATCAAAGGTTTCATAACTTCCGTCAATCATTTCTTGAATAAGAACTTGTGTTTTTGTTTGTTTTTCAGCAACAAATTCACTTTTTTTAACCATACATTCAACACCTAATTCCATTGGATTAATAATTAATGGAACATTACTTTTTACGACCAAATCAAAAGCTTCAGGGTCAAAATATGAGTTAAACTCTGCATATGGAGTTATATTTCCTTTGCCTTTAACTGAACCAATCATGGTGTAAATATGTTCAATTTTTGCTTTAATATCTGGATGAATAATCAAAAGCTTTGCAATATTTGTTAATGGTCCAAGGCAGAGCAGTGTAACTTTGTTTCTACTATTTTTGATTGTTTCATACATAATTTCAACTGAATTTGGACTAACAGGATAATTTTGTTTTGAAATTTTAAAATTTCCAAGTCCATTTTTGCCGTGAATATTTTCAGCGTCAACTGATTTTGATTTAACCAAAGGAGATTCAGAACCTTTTGCAACAATGCAACCATCAAAATAGTTTTTTACAAAAAATTTCAAGTTGTTTGTTGTTATTTCAATTGGAATATTTCCAGCAGTTGAGCAGAAAAGTTTTATATTAAATTCATTTTTAAATTTATACAAAAGTAGCAACGCAAGCGCATCATCAATGCCTGGATCGGTGTCTACAATCAATGTTTTTTTAGTCATTTTTTCTCCTAAAGTGTTTATATGATAATCTTAAATCAAAATTAAGCTTTTAATTTTTGAATATCAATTTTAATTTTGTTTTTCTTTATATAAGTTAAAACTTTTTCAATTTTTGGCATTCCGGTTTGAGCACCAAGAATTGTTGTTTTTAAACCGGCACAGATATTTGCAAACGTCAAAGCTTCTTCAATTTTTAAACCATTGTTTATTGCAAACATAAATGAGCCCAAAAATGTGTCACCAGCGCCAGTTGTGTCCACAACTTGAACATTTATTGCAGGAATATGCAAAACCTTTTTACCATCTGAATAATAACAGCCATCTGCACCTTTTGTTAAAATAAGTTTATTTGGAAATTTAAGCAAAACTTCAGTAGGATTTTTGGGATTGTAGCCATTCACTTTTTCAATTTCCATTTCATTTACAATAACATATGTTGCATTTTCGAAAAGTTCAAGAGGATACTCTTTTACTGGGGAAGGGTTTAAAACGAATTTGATGTTATTTTCTTTGCAAATTTTGCTAGTTTCAACAAGAGTTTCAATTGGAATTTCAAACATTCCGCCAATTATTCCACACTCCAAAATCTCTTTTTTGTGGGCAAGTATATGGGTTGTATCAACCAAAGCATTCGTTCCCGGAACGACAATTATCTGATTGTTTTTGTTGCAAACAGTTATGTTCGCGATTCCGCCAGTCATTCCTTTAATTTTTTTTATGCCAGTTAAAGAAACATTTTCGCTATCAAGGTGAGCTAGAATGTTTTGACTAAACAAATCTTCGCCGACAGCGGAAAACAAGTTAACTTTTGCGCCGAGTCTTGCGGCTGCAACAGCTTCATTGCAACCTTTTCCACCAAAACAAATTTTAAATTCATCACCAGTGACGGTTTCTCCAACTTTAGGTAATGTTCTTGTGGTAACAACTAAATCTGTGTTAATGCTACCAACAACTCCAATTTTATTTTTCATTTTTATTTTTTCCTTTTAACTATAATAGATTATATCAAAAAAATTATTATTAATAAAAACAATTTATTCCTATTTTGCTATTTTCTAAAATTTTTACATACGTTTGATTTTTTCATGTTCGAAAGTGTAGGTAATTGATGTTTGACAAATTATTTAAAATGGTATAAAATCATTTATTATAAGGAAAATTATGGCATCAAAAGAATACTTTGAAGGAAAATCAAAATTATATTACGAAAATTATTTAAATAACAAATGCACCAAAAAAGTTCGTGGAATTATTCTAAACGATATGGGGCAAATTTTGTTGTTGCATTCAAATAAACATAATGGATTTTCAATACCTGGTGGAACTGTTGAAGTTAATGAATCCATAAGAGATACAGTTATTCGAGAAGCACTAGAAGAAACTGGTGCAGATGTTATTCCAATAAAGATTGTTGGAAAATATTATCACACCTCAAAAAACTTTAATTACGACGGCATAACCTTTGATTCAGACCGAGTTGAATATTTCTACTTTTGCAAATTTAAAGGCTTTAAAAATAATAATTTGGGGCTTAAAGGGGAGTTTGATGCTGGAGATGTTGCACTCAGCTTTCTTGACTATGAAGATGTTATGAATGCAAGACTATTAAAACGTGATAAGTCTATGATTGAAAGGGCTATGAATGAATTTTTGCTATACAAAGCTGATGAAGATATCGATTTTGAAAATTTCAATAAAAAACCTAATCAAAACAAAAATTTTAAAACAAAAAAATAAACCATGGAATTAATCCATGGTTTTTTTATTCATCAACAATTGTCGATGTTTCAGTTTCTTTCTTTTTGTAGTTTGGTTTTTTGCTGTCGGTGTATTTTTGACCATTGCTACCAATTTTTTGTTTTCTAAATTTCAAAATCAAAATTAAAAGACCAATATTTATTGCAATTAAAACTGAACCAACAATTTGAAGAGTTGACCAGCTGTCAGCTGAAACAATATCTGTTGCAATGTAACCAGAAAACTCATTTCCGTATTCATCATTGAAAGAAATGGCTGTGTAACCGGTTTTTGTATCTCTTTTGCCTGTAATTTTAACTCTGTAGCCCTTGTTTAGTTTAAAGTTGAGTGTTTCTTTTGTCTCAAGGTCTATGTAAACCACAGTATCATCAGTTTTGATTGAAGAATTTGTAATGATGTAATCAACTTGCTCGCTAGGGAAGATAATATTTGATTTTTCGATATATCCTTCCTTGCCATTATAATCAACTTTAAGCATGATTGATTGTTGTGATTTATATGAACAAATTGCATCAACAAGACGAATTCTGTAGTTTTCATTTATCTTTGTTGCTTTTGAGAATAAAATTGTTTCTGGCTTGTTTGGAATGATTTGACCTGTGACTTTTGTTGGGAGAGTGTAAAGTTTTGTGTTGGGGACAACTTTGAAATATTCAGGACAGTCATATTCATCAATATTTATTTTATCTTTTTCTTTTATATAACTTGATTTGACATAACCAGTAACATTTTTTGAATCTTCGCCGTCATTTGTTGTGAACAAACAAAACTTGTAATCAGCAATATATTTGGTTTCATATTCTGCATCTGGAACAGATGTGTCAATTGTTTTTATCATACCGTCGCCAATACAAATAATATCATAGCCACTAGCAATTGCCAATTTTCCTGTTGGACTCCATGGAGTATCTTGCAAAACACAGTCTTTTGTTGTGGTCATGTAAACAAAATTGTCTGGTTCATACTCTCTTATGATGATTTCTGGATTCTTTGCGATAGATTTTGAAGTAGGAGGAATCAAATAACCTGAATTGTCAACAGAAACCTCACAAAAACTTATACTTTGATTATCGGTAGGAAAAATTGCAATGTTGTTTGAAGTTAACAAAAAGTTTGAATTTTCATTTGTGAACGCACGTGTATTGCTGGTTGGGTTTGTTGAAGTTGTTACACATTTAAAATAAGAATTTGTGCTGTCATCAATAAAAAATGTATACAAAAATGATGAATTAAAGTTGATAATTTCACGTTCTGTATCTTCTTCAACATAACTAATCAAAAAGTATTCTTTTGAATCAATATTCATCATATTTATGTTTGAAATTTTTATTGTTGAAGTTGTGTTTTCAAGTTGTGTTGAAATTTCATTTATAGCAGTCAAGGCTTCACTATTTTGAAGCGCTTCAAGTGAAAGAGTAGCAAATGAAACTTTTGTTCCATAGAAAAAAATGATGTTTATTTTGTTTGAAATTGAATCAATAACAAAAAACTTTGTTAATGATTGTTTCAAGGTTTCAAAAGCATCTCCAATTGTTATTTCATGTATACTTTCAAGTTCGAGAGTTTCCTTTTTTAAAAAGGCAACACATGGTGGCGTAGATTCATCAAGAATAACAGGAACTAAAGAAATTACGTATTTTTCAAAACCGCCGTCATTAATTTTTGTTGATGATATTTTTTTGAATCCATTGTTAAATTCAGCAGTTTTAATTACTGTTTTTTCAAGGGATGTTAAATTGATCGCAACCAATGATTGACCTTCATTGTTTGAAACCAAAACAAACATACTTCCGTCAACAT
>CAKVMF010000021.1 GCA_934771675.1 uncultured Clostridia bacterium | reverse complement strand
CTATTACTGCAAATTGGATCAAGGAACTTTATGAAATAAATAATAATTCAAAGTTCCACTTGTATTACAATGACTACTGGCTTTATGGTGCATTGCAAGCAACCGTTGCAAATGGTATTCCAAAATCAAATTACAATTTGGTATTGCTTAGCGACGGCGCAGCAACATTCAATCTTTTCAACCAACAATTCAATGTCGAAACAGCCGAAGCTCACGCAAGATATGAAGCTCTCAAAACTCAATACAACACACTTCTTGCAGAAATTGCAGAACGTGGATCTTATAATCGTTTTGATACAAGCTTTGTTATTTCAGCAGATGATTCAAGAAAACTCGCTTATGTTATGGTTAGGGAAGAATCTAATGTTGAATGGTGGGTAACAGGTGTTGATAATAGAGCAATCGCTCCAACCAATGCTGAAATCTTCAATGAATTTAAAGAACTTTCAACCGAAGAGGGTGGAAACAAAATCAAAATTATCAACTTTTCAAATTTGTTTAATTCTCTTGATGCTGAAGGTATTGCATACATGAAAAGACTCTTCAAACTTGGCGACAATTTGTTTGCTGATGCAAATGCTCAAAACAAACAAGCAATGGTTATTTTGGGGTCTCATGACTATCGTGCAAGCAGACCTGCAACCAACGAAGTTAACTTTGAACTTTATGTTCGTGCAACAAAGGCATATTATGGAGATAAATATGTTTATTATTACAAAGGTCACCCTGCAACTCCAGCAGACACAATTCCTGAAAAAGCAAAAGAACTTGCAGACCTTGGACTTATTGACCTTCCAAGTGCCATCCCAGCTGAAATGATTGCGCTTTACAATCCAGACCTTGTTTATATTGGCTATTCATCATCAACATTCAAATCAACAACCGATGACCAAAGTGCTGGTGTTTGGAATCAAACTGAAGGTGGATTTACTCAAGAATATAAAAATCATCTTGAAACATTCTTCTCGCTTGCAAAAAATACTGGTTCAAAATATGGTTTGACCATAACAAGCGACAATGCGGTTTTGATTGAAATTGCAGATAAAAACGAAAGTGGCGAAATCACAGGCGTTTCAAAAGTTGCAGTTTATGAATGCACCTACAATGCTGACGGAACATTTGAAAGCGAAACATTAAAGTTTTATCAAAAGAATGTTTCTGGCACATACGAACTTGTTGCAGAATAATTTTGTAAATAGAAAATAACAAACAATAAAAAATCCCTAGATAATTGTCTAGGGATTTTTTATTTTAGTTTTCTTATTTGCCTTCAACGAGTTCAATAGCGTGGGCAACTTGCTCCTTAACATTATTCTTTCCGGCTTTGTTGTAATCTCTTTGGTCAAAGAGTTCTGGATGTTCAACAAGTGTTTCACGAACGCCAGCGGTGTGGGCGAGTCTTAAATCTGTGTCCATATTGATTTTGCAGATTGCAGTTTTTGACATTTTTTGAATATCATCTTCGCTGATGCCTTGGCTCTTTTTGATTACGCCGCCATATTTCAAAACAAGGTCAACCCATTTCTTTGGAACGGTTGAACTGCCGTGAGCGACAAGTGGAAGCTCTGGAAGTGCTTTGTGAACATTTTCAATAACTTGATATTGAATGATTGGTGTTTTTATAGATTTGTTAACACCATGTGCTGTTCCGATTGAAATTGCCAAACTGTCAACGCCAGTTCTTGTTGCAAAATCTTTTGCTTCTTCTGGGTCGGTGAATGATTCTGTGTCGCTATGAATCATATCTTCTGTTCCGATGATTTTTCCAAGTTCTGCTTCAACTGTCACGTTTCTTGCATGTGCATATTCAACAACTTTTTTTGTTTCAGCAATGTTTTCTTCATATGGAAGTGCACTGCCGTCAATCATAACGCTTGTGAAACCTGCATCAATTGCAGCCTTGCAAGCTTCAAAAGTTTTGCCGTGGTCAAGGTGGAGTGCAATTGGGTTGCTGTAATGTTTGCTTGCTGTTTCAACAATTGCTCTGATGTAGTCAAAGCCAGCGTATTTTCCTGCTCCTTCAGACACAGCAATGATGATAGGAACATTTTTTTCACCAGCAACTTCTGCAACAGCTTGTGCTGATTCCATGTTGCAAACATTGAATGCGGGAATTGCGTATCCGTTTTTAAGTGCATCTTTTAACATTTGTTTTGTATTTACTAAAGACATTTTTATACCTTCCTTTTATACTTTATGATTATATTATAAAATTTTAACCAAAAATTGTAAAACAAATAATTTTATATTTGCATTATTTTTGGGTTTAGCATATAATCAAATTGTTAAAAATAAATTATAAGGAGTTTTTTTATGGCAAAAATAAAAATTGGTATTAACGGATTTGGAAGAATTGGTGGACTCTTGCTCAGAGCATCAATCGAAAACAAGACAAATATCGAAGTTGTGGGAATCAATGACCCATTCATCGATATCAATTATGCTTGTTACATGATTAAGTATGATTCTGTTCATGGACCATTCAATGCAGATCTTAAGGTTGAAGGTGACACTCTTGTTGTTAACGGAAACAAAATTAAATGGTTCAACAAATTGAATCCAGAAGAAATTGACTGGAAAGGCTGCGGCGCTGAATATGTTGCTGAAGCTACTGGAAAATTCACAAAGGCTGAAGATGCTGCTCGCCATCTTGCTGGTGGTGCAAAAAAGGTTGTTATCACAGCCCCAGGAAAGGGAACTCCTGTTTTTGTTATGGGTGTTAACCAAAACGAATATACAAAAGATATGAACGTTGTTTCAAATGCAAGCTGCACAACAAACTGCTTGGCTCCACTTGCAAAAGTTATCAATGACAATTTCGGAATTGTTTCTGGTTTGATGACAACTGTTCACTCAACAACAGCAACTCAAAGAACTGTTGATGGCGTTTCTGCAAAAGACTGGAGAGGTGGACGTGCTGCTTCAGCAAACATCATCCCTTCATCAACTGGTGCTGCAAAAATGGTTGGAGAAGTTATTCCTTCTCTTAAAGGCAAACTTACTGGTATGAGTATGCGTGTTCCAACAATTGATGGAAGCGTTGTTGACCTTACCGTTAACCTTGCAAAACCAACAACTTATGATGAAATTAAAGCCGTTATGAAAAAGGCTGCTGCTTCAAAAGAATACAAAGGTGTTATTGGTTACACTGAAGATGCTATTGTTTCTCAAGACATCATCAATGACCCAAGAACTTCTATCTTTGATGCTTCTGCTGGTATCATGCTTAACCCAACATTTGTTAAACTTGTTGCTTGGTATGATAATGAATGGGGCTATTCTTGCAAAGTTTTGGATTTGATTGAGCATATGTATGCCGTAGACCACAAATAACCAAAAGGCAAAAACTGCCCGTGATTCTTCAGAATTAAAAAAATTTCCAGACACTCATTTACGTCATTGTAAAATCGTGCCTGGAAATTTTTTTATTCTTTGCCTGACAGGCAGTTTTTGCCTTTTGGTTTCAGTTGGGGTTTAAAAAATTCTAGACAGTCATGTACTTCGTTGTACACTCCTGCCTAGAATTTTTTTTGAGCCTTGTTTCTTGCTTAATTTTCGGCCGATAAACATAGTTATATGAATAAGTTGATTGACGGGCGGTTTTTGTTTTTAGATTTTTTGACTAATTTGATGGTTGGTTTTGTAGGAAATGTCTTTTAAATAATATTTTTTGCTATAAAAAAAGATTATCTTCATTTTGGTGTAGATAATCTTTTTATTTTAATCCTAAAAAATAATCTGCTGGTGTATCAAAAGCTATACTCATCTGCTTTAGGTTATCATAACCCGGTTTTGATTTTCCTGATAACCACTCACTAACTTGACTTTGCTTCACTCCAATTTTGTTTGCAAAGGCTGTTTGCGTGAGTTCTTTTTCAGCTAAAAATTCCTTTAATATTTCTTGAAATTCATTCTCATTCCCCATAATTTTATTATATAGAAATTTCTATAAAAATACTTTACATATAGAAAATTCTATGCTACCATGTGCCATATATAGAATATTCTATACTGCAAATGTGGAGATAGTTATGCAAACACTTGAAAATGAAAAATTGAGCCATGAACATAATTATAACTTTGACTTAATAAGAATTTTAGGGGCTTTGTTGGTTATTGCTAATCACAGTTTAGATTCACTTAGAAGAGTGTTTCAAATGGGAAACAACGCACTTAAAGTTGATATGTCGTTGTATGTGATTTGCCGTTTGGCTGTTCCATTGTTTTTGATGCTTAGTGGGTATTTGCTCTTGCCGCGAACTTATGACAAGCAGGCTTGCAAAAAGTTCTATTTAAACAATCTTTTATCAATTTGGGTTTGTTTTGCTTTTTGGGTAATTTTTTACAATATTTTCAAAACAATTTTAGGTAATGAGTTTTGCGGAATAAAACATCTTTTGAAAGAAATATTTTTTGTAGAATATGTATGTTCTACGCCCGGACTGGAATGGTATTTTTACATTTTGGTTGTTTTGTATTTGTTTGTGCCACTCCTTGCCAATGGTTTAAAATTAATACCTACAAAGGTTGTGATTGTTATTTGTTGCATAATTTTTGTGTATTTTTTTGCATTCCCAAATGCATTAAAAACCTATCTTGACGTTACGTATTTTTTGTATTTCTTTTTAGGTTACTTGGCATATATTTATATGCACAGGGAAAACAAGTCTGACAAAAAGAGAAATGTTATAATAAATCTTTGTTTATTTTTGGTGTTTTACTTGGTAACAATTTTCTTTATAATTCGAAAATTCAATCAGTCAGGAACTATAACTTGGATTTGGTATGATTCACCGGCAATACCTGCAATTGCTTTTCCATTATTTTTATTTTTGATTGAGTTTGTGAAAGTAAGGCCTTCAAAAATCTTGAAAAAATTGTCGACTTTAACTTTTGGAGTTTTTCTTACGCATTATATTTTTGTTGAATTATTTGTAAAATTTGTAAAAATAAATAGTGTTGCAGGTTTTTTTGTTGCTGAAGTTGCGACTGCAACAGTTGCTAGTTTTTTGGTTGTGTTTTTAATTTCTTTTATTCCATATGCTCGAAAACTTCTTTTTAGAATAAAGTAAGTAGATTTATCATAAAACAATATGATTTATGAGTGATATAAAAATAAATTCGTCGGGTTTGCTATAAAATTGCAGGATTTTGCATCAAATAACTTGAAAATTTGCAAAAATGCTGTTAATATTGATTTACATGTTATCGTAATGGTGTTACTGGGGGATTTTATGTCATACGTTGAAATCATAAACTTAATTTTTTCTATCATTAGTGGTGTTTTTGCACTTGCAACTGCTTACTATGTTGTGTTTATTATCATTGGGCTTTTTACTTACAAAAAATATCCAAAGGCAAAAAAACAACACAGCTATGGTATTTTGATTTGTGCGAGAAATGAAGACAAGGTTATTGGAAATCTTATTGAAAGCATAAGAAAAGCTGAATACCCACAAGACAAACTTGAAATTTATGTTTTGGCTCACAACTGCACCGACAAAACCGCTGAAGTTGCGAGAGAAAAGGGTGCTACAGTTTTTGAATACACAAACAGCAATGAAAGAACAAAAGGTTATGCCTTGAAAAAATTGTTTGAATGTTTAAATGAAACTATTGATGTTTCAAAGCATGATGGTTATTATGTTTTTGATGCAGACAATATTCTTGCTCCAGATTATTTTGACAAAATGAATGATGCCTTTGAATACTATGGTATGAAAGACACTGTAACATCATTCAGAAACGCAAAGAACTTTGAAACAAATGCAGTTTCTGGAATGTATGGCATGCTATTTTTAAATAACTGCGTAACTGAAAGCCGTGCAAGAAGTGTGACTGGATGTTCAACCAGAGTTCAAGGAACAGGTTTTGTTTTTCCTGCAGAAATTGTAAAAGAGGGATGGAACTACGTTACTCTCACTGAAGATTGGGAATATACCGCTGACCAAATTTTGCGTGGAAGAAAAATTAGATATTGCAATGAAGCTGAACTTTTTGACGAACAACCAACCACTTGGAAAATTATGTTTCGACAAAGAATCAGATGGGCAAAAGGTCATTTGCAAGTATTTAGAAAACGTGAGAAAAAACTCTTCAAAGCTCTTTTTGCAAAAAAGAAAACTGAAGAAGAAAAAAAACATAAATTTTCAATTTATGATATCATGGTAAACATTTTTCCGCTTTACATTGTGTCTGCAATTTTGTTTGTTGCACAACAAGTCCTTCTTGCGTTTGCTCCACTTTTCCAGCCAATAAATATTGGGGCGTATTGGTTAAACTTTTTAATAACATCGCTTCTCGGTGTTCTTGCTGCATATATTTTTACTGCAATCTCAACTGCTGTTGTTCTTTTTGTTGAAAGAAAAAGAGTTCGCAATATGAACTTTGAAAAGAAACTTGTTGTTTGTCTTTGTATGCCTGTGTTTATTGCCCTCAACTTTGTGTTTGGATTTATTGCACTTTTCACAAGACATGTTGAATGGAAGGCAATTCCACACGTTGATGCAAGAAATGTTGAAGATATTCACAAATCTGAAGAAACAGAAAATGCAAAGCCTGAAATTTCTGAAACTTTAGAAAATTCAAATGATGAAACAACTGAAATTGATGAAAATTCAAAAGGTAAAGAGTCAAACAAAGAGATTGGCGAAACTGAAAAGCAAGAAGCTGGAACTAAAGAAACCGAAAAAGATGAAGCAAAAAACGAAAAGAAAAAATCTTCAAGAAAAAAGAAAAATTAAATTTGAAAAAGCAGAGTAATCTGCTTTTTTTATTGCGACAAAATGGTCTTGATGGAAAATAAAATAAAAAATAAATTTACAATTATCATCAATTATGTTAAACTTAACTTGAATAATGATAAAGTGGAGATATTATGAAGTGTCCTAGATGTGCATCAGAGATTGGTGTTAATGACAAGGTTTGCCCAAAGTGCAGACTTGAAGTGTCTAAAATGGAAAAGTTTGCCAGCAAAAATGGTGAGTCTTTTAATGAGCAAAAATTTGAAGAACAAAAAACTCAAAAACCTGAAAAAGTGGTTTTGACAAAGGCAGAAAAAAGGCAGGCTAAAATTGATGCAAAACTTGCAAAAAAGAAAGAAAAACAAGAACGCAAACTTCGTGAATCTGTAAGCGATACCGACTTTTCAAAATTTGCTTCAAACTCAAAGGAAAACAAAGGCAAAAGCAGACCAAACGATACCTATGCAAACAGACGCAAAAATGCGAGGGAAAAAGAGTTAACTCCACAATTTGAAATTGATGAAAATGGAGAGTTTAATATTGACACAAGTGATGTTGAAATTGTTGGTGAAGAAACTGGCAAGATGATTGAACAGGTTCATCAAAATGAATACAGCATCAAAAAAGCACGTGGAGATTACAAACAACCAAAAATTAAATGGTGGGAAATCTACAAAATTGCTGACCGTTCATTCGCTAGACGCAAAATCAAAAAAGAAGTTAACAAGGCTGCTATTCAAAAACCTGGTTTTATCAAAAAGTCAAAATTGTTGCTCCTTGCAATATTTTTGGGTGGATTTGGTGCACATAACTTTTATGCTAAAAACAAAAAGAAAGGCTGGGTTTCAGTTGTAACTTTTATTATTTGGATTGGTGTGGTTATGCTTGCACAATATTCAGCATTTTTCAAATCTATCACTGTTTCTGTTGCTGGGTTTGCGGGATTTATTAACTTGTTTATATGGTTTGGTGATATTGTTGCGATTGCGACCAATAGATTTAAATACAGAATGCAAAAAGAAGCATTTATATTTGGGCTTAACACTGAAACTAGAGCAAAGCTTGGAAACAAATACATTGACCTTGAACTTTACAAAAAACCTTGGTGGGTTAAACTTAAGGTTTGGTGGAATGAACAAAAAGAAGCTAGAGCAATTGCAAAAAGAGAACGTGAACAACGCAGAATCGAACGTGAAAAACAAAAAATTGCAGAAGCTGAAGAAAAGGCAAAGATTGACTCTGAAATTGCAGAATATGAAGCGAGTGAAAATTCAAAAACAGCTGAACAAAAATCAGCTGATCAAAAGGTTGATATTTCAAAAGTTGTAAACAAACAAATGCTCGATGATATTCAAAAATTTGAAGGTGAAGTTGATGACAATGAACCTGCTTACAAAAAAGAAACAACCAAAGATGTAAAAGACTTTGTGAACAATAAAAACAAAGCAAAAAAATCATTTAAATCAAAAAATAAAAAGAAGTAGTTATGCGAGATAAAATTCTTGATGAAAAAGTAGATAAAAAAGATATAACTGTTGTTGTTGGCATGAGTGGTGGGGTAGACTCATCAGTTGTCGCTTTGCTTTTAAAAAATCAAGGTTACAATGTTGTGGGACTCTTTATGAACAACTGGGAAGAAAACGACCCAAATGGTGTTTGCACTGCCGCTGATGATTATGCGGATGTTAAGCGTGTTGCAAACAAAATTGGCATTCCATATTATTCTATTGATTTTTCAAAAGAGTATATGGACAACGTGTTTAAGGATTTTTTGGAAGAGTATGCTAGTGGCAGAACTCCAAACCCAGATGTTCTTTGCAATCGTGAAATCAAGTTTGGTCCGTTTTTAAGATTTGCTGAAGCGCTTGGTGCAGACAAAATTGCAACGGGGCATTACTGCAATATTGCCTGTGATGATGACGGAAATTATTATCTCAAAAAAGCTGAAGATCAAGGAAAGGATCAAACATATTTCTTAAACCAGCTTTCTCAAGCGCAACTTTCAAAAGTTATCTTTCCTATTGGAAATATGCAAAAATCTGAAGTTAGAAAAATTGCTGAAAAAAACGGGCTTGTTACTGCAAGAAAAAAAGACAGCACTGGCATATGCTTTATTGGTGAGAGAAACTTTAAAAACTTTTTAAAATCTTATCTTCCTGCAAAGCCGGGGGATATTATTGATATAAACACCAGAAATGTTGTTGGAAAGCATGATGGCTTGATGTATTACACTCTTGGCCAACGCAAGGGACTTGGAATTGGTGGCGGACATGGTGCAACGGGTGATTGCTGGTTTGTTATCAAAAAAGATTTAAAGACAAACAAACTCTATGTTGCTCAAGGCAACGACGATGCACTTTATTCAGATGCGTTGATTTCAAAAAAATTTAATTGGATTCCAAAAATTCCAGTAGAAAAAGAATTCGAATGTACTGCAAAATTCAGATATCGCCAACCAGATCAAAAAGTTAAAGTTAAACTTTTGGATGACGGATCTGTTTATGTTGAGTTTGCCGAAAAACAAAGAGCGGTAACTCCTGGTCAATATGTTGTTTTATATAAAAACGATCCTGATTCAAAATATGACAATTGTCTTGGCGGCGGTCAAATTGATGATGTTATCAAAGACGGAAAAGTATTGGAATTGTAAAAGCAATTCCATTTTTTTCTAAAAATTTTATTTAGGAGAGCAAAATGGTTAAAGATTTTTATGGAAATTATGTCCTTTATGTTGATTCGTTTGATAATGATTTGTCAAATTCATTTAATTTGAAGCAAATAAAAGAAACATTGCCAGATGCACCCCTGCATATTCGTATTAATATGCAAAATTGGAGGGATGAAGATTACAAAGAGATTCAAAAACTTGCTCTCATTGCAAAGGATGCTGGTTTTAATGTTTCTGTAAAAATCGATGCTAATGACAGAGATGTTTTAGTTGAAGAATTAAAAAAGTGGTCAGAAGTTGAGGAAAAATTAAAAGTATTTGGTGTTGGTGTTTCTTATTTTGAAGACGCTGACTATTCAATTAAAGAAGTTGCCGAAGCAAATTCAAAAATAAATTCAATTATTGAAAAAATTAATGCGACGAATGCTTCCCCAATGGAAAAGTTTTTAATGGCTTATCGTTACGTCACATCAAGAAGATACAAAGAAAATAATGAAAACAAAAGCAGTTCAAGAGACTTTATTTCAGTCATGAATAGTGATGATATCGTTTGTGTGGGTTATGCAAAACTATTAAAGCGTATTTGTGATGGTATTGGTGTGAAGTGCGTTTGTCAAGCGGTTGCCGTTGAAAGTGAAAATGATATAACTTATCACAAAAATAATCTTGTTTATATGAAAGATGAAAAATATGGTATCAGTGGTTGGTATTACGTTGATGCATGCTGGGATAGTCAAAAACAAGAATTGGAAAAAGGAAGAAAATATTCATTTTGTTTGATTCCTCTTTCTGATAAGAATCAATTAAAAAATGAAACTGTGATTCCAGAAAAAGAATTTGAGATTTTTTATAAAAAAATCCCAGTAACTGAATTGGAATTTAGCCATAGGTTGGGGGTTTTAATGTCTCAACTTGATATGCGAGATGCTTCTCAAGATATTTGGAATGATTGCTTCAACAAATTTTCAAATCCAGAAAATATGGTCAATGCTTGTGAAAAATTAAAAAAAGTTTTAAAAAAAGCGGAAGTTCCGGCGAATGTTTACGATGGAAATCTTTATGTTCCTGAACATTTGAGTTGTGATTATATGCTTGCAATGCTTATGGCTGAAGATCGTTTGGGATTTAATCGCTCGGTTAATGATTTAAGACGAGTTTTGAGTGGGCATAATGCTAGAGTTAGCAC